>NZ_JBICHO010000057.1:0-2938 GCF_043100905.1 Rhodopirellula sp. JB055
TGCTCATGTGACGATGGCTTAGGATCGTGTCGAGGCGATTCTCGAGTGCCAACTGCGTGTCGTCATGCCCAACATGGTACGAGTCTTCGCATCGGTGTGACCAACTCGTTGGAATCCCAAGAGCGCGACACACATCGTCGCTCGCACCTTCGGTCACCAACTGCTGCCCGAGTGTTCGGTTGACGTGCCGTGCCTTGGTCACGCTACGTTGTCCCTTGCCCGCCCCTGTCGGTGTGCGTTGGCAGATCGCCGAGATCAACGCTCGACGAACCTTGCGGTCCTCGATCGCTTCGGCGGGAAGATCCAATTGCAGCAAACTCATCGAACACTTGATGTCGACACCAACCGGACATGGATAGATGTGTGTGGGCGAAACCATCACGCAACCGACCGGTGCTCCATAACCACAGTGCGCGTCTGGATTCAAAACCAAATCGGTCACACCGGGAGCCAAGCGTGAGTTGACCGCATGCTGCAGACACAAATCGTCAAAGGTTTCGCGACTCGACTCGGTTCCGAAGACGCGAATAGGTGGAGTCGTTTCCGTCCGAAGCAACGCGGTCGCTTCGCCGGTCGCAACCATTCCCGGGCCGGTGTACTTGCTTCGCGAGTCCATGTTGGGACGGTTTTTGGTCGAAGTCATCATGTGAATCTCGTATCAAATGAAGATGTTTGTTGTTCCAGACACCTCAAGCATCACCCGTGCCAAACAACATAAAATCCACGCAAGCCCTCATACTCAAAGCACTTACGAAAACCGCCCCCCTCTCACCCAGCGACCCAGCTCCGAAAACACTTATCTTTCTGGATCCATGTTTATACTTTGATCTATGAACAAGAAATGCGTCGTGATCGGTTTGCTCGGAGTCCATTTGGATCAACCTCGGAAATCGCGTGATCGATGGGCGACGTGGCGCCCGTCCGTCGCGATCTGCCAGCAGGATGATTTGATCGTCGATCGGTTCGAGCTGATCGTCGAGCACCGTTATTCCAAGCTCGCCGATCAAGTGATCCGGGACATCGAAACGGTCTCACCCGAAACGTCCGTGCAAGCCCATCCGATCACCCTCAAAGACCCTTGGGATTTGGAGGAGGTTTACGCGGGACTGCACCAGTTCTCGCGCGAGTACGCGTTTGATACCGACGCTGAAGACTATTTGATTCATATCACCACGGGGACGCACGTCGCACAGATCTGCCTGTTCCTGCTGACGGAGTCCCGGCACTTGCCGGGACGGCTGATTCAAACGTCGCCGCCACCGGGACGAGGCCGGTCAAAACAAGCCGAAGCCGCCTCGGTGGAAGGCACTTTCCAAATCATTGACCTGGACCTCTCTCGGTATGACGAGTTGGCCAAACGGTTTGGGCAAGAACAAGATGAAGCACGCTCGATCCTCAAACACGGCATCGAAACCAAAGACCAATCCTTCAATGCCTTGATCGATCGAATCGAGCGAGTGACTCTCGCAACGAAAGCACCGATCTTGTTGTCGGGACCAACTGGTGCTGGCAAAACACAACTCGCTAAATTGGTCTACGAACTCAAGCACAGCCGACGACAAGTCAGCGGCCCGTTCGTCGAAGTCAACTGCGCGACGATCCGAGGCGAACAAGCGATGTCCGCCTTGTTCGGTCACACCAAGGGAGCCTTCACCGGAGCGAACTCCGCACGTGCTGGACTGCTCAAATCCGCGGATGAGGGCATGCTGTTCCTCGATGAAATCGGCGAACTCGGACTCGATGAACAAGCCATGTTGTTGCGAGCGATCGAAGAGAAGGAGTTCACGCCGGTTGGTTCCGACCAAAGCATCCACAGCGACTTCCAATTGGTCGCGGGAACGAATCGCGATTTAATAGCCGAAGTCAGTGCAGGAAAATTCCGTGAAGACTTGTTGGCAAGGATCAACCTTTGGTCCTTTCGGCTTCCCGGACTCAGTGAACGAAGAGCTGACATCGATCCCAACCTGGACTACGAACTGCAACAGTTCACTCGGAACAATGGCCAGAAGATCACGATCAGCAAAGAGGCTCGCAAAGCGTTCCTTGATTTTGCCATGGATCCAGCGACTCCCTGGAACGCGAATTTTCGCGATCTCAATGCGGCTGTGACTCGAATGGGAACGCTGGCCGAAGGCGGACGCATCACAACCGACTTGGTAACCGAAGAAATCGCCCGACTGCGATCAAGCTGGCAAACCACGGACGCTCGCGGTCACGACGACGTCTTGATCAGTTGCTTGGATGAATCGCAAATCGCACAGCTCGATCATTTCGACCGCGTGCAGCTCGCCGAGGTCATCCGAGTTTGCCGGCAAAGCCGATCGCTATCACAAGCCGGTCGCACCTTGTTCGCGGTCTCACGAAAAGCCAAGGCAAAACCAAACGACGCCGACCGATTGCGAAAGTACCTGCAACGTTTCGGATTGAACTGGGATGAGCTGCAGTGATCGTGGGTGACGCTTTTTTGAGCTCGTAGAATCCCGTGAACAACAAGTTCAGTAGCGGCAGGGCGCGAGCCCTTCGGTTCCTCACCGGGCAGCACGCGTCGCTAAGCGGGCGTCTTGCTGTTCTCGGCTCCCTTCGAGGTGAAGCGATTTTGGCAGACGCTGATCTTGGCTTGGTTCACCCAGTCAACTCTCCCCTGGCGAAGCTGGGGGAGAGGTCGAACGGGCCGCTCGAGTCCCTGTTCGGTTGAAGGGGCTACGCACTGTAAACTTGGCTTCACAAATCGCGAGGCCCCCTCACCCGGATCTCGCTGAAGGCTTGCTCCGACCTCTCCCCCAAATTCGTCGGGGGAGAGGTGACAGCCGAAAAACCACCGACACAAGTGTCGAGCCCCTGTCATCCTGACGGCCTCTTCTTCCCCTTCGCCAACCAAGCATCGGCGACCACCGTGTCCCAGACCAATTGAGTGATGTGGTAGACGATCATTGGCAAC
>NZ_JBICHO010000058.1:0-5847 GCF_043100905.1 Rhodopirellula sp. JB055
CATTCCCTCGAGTAAATGCTCCCCCACGAGCAACGCCCTGCGTCTCTGCGCCCTGGCGTCTCTGCGTCAAAAACAATTTCCGCGATCCGCATTGCCCGGCTCGTTTGCAACCAAGCCCCCGCAAACCCGAATTCTTGGCGAATCCGGCTACGAGGCTGCAAACTGAATTCTTGGCGAATCCGGCGACGAAGCTGTTGCTGGCCAAACCCTCTCGGAATTTTTCTTTCAAGAAATCGCTTGACCCCACCACCCAACCGCTGTACCGTTTAACCAGTACACCAGTTAACCAGCTTTGGGCATCGGTGCGAACATGTTCTTTACAGTCGACCCTTCCAACGGCGTTCCGATCTATTCTCAGATCGTTCGCCAAGTGAAATTCGCCGTCGCGGAGCAAACCTTGCGTCCGGGACAACTTCTTCCCAGCGTTCGGCAACTCAGCCAGCAATTGGCGGTCAACCCGAACACGGTGGCTCGGGCGTTCCAGGACCTGCAATCCGAGGGCGTGATCGAAACGCTCCGCGGTCGCGGCGTCGTGGTATGCAAGGGCGCCGTCGAGCGTTGCCGAAAACAACGACAATCCATCCTGGCCGATCGATTGTCGGCGGTGCTGACCGAGGCCTTGCAGGCAGGGCTGTCAGCCAAGGAGGTTCGCAAACTCGTCGACGAGCAACTGCGGACCCTCGACGGAACCATCGAAGCGATTGCCGAGTTGCAATGAGCTTGCCACGCGGACGAGCAAGAATGCTCGAACGCGATTGATTCGACGCACACTGACCAACATCTCATCGAAGCAGGATCGTCATCATGAACCCCGTCATCTCGACCGATCAACTGACCATGCGTTTCCGAGGCTGTGACGCGTTGCTGGGCGTGGACCTCAAGATCCAACCCGGGACCGTGTTTGCGTTGCTCGGCGAAAACGGAGCTGGCAAAACCACGTTGATTCGAATCCTCACCGGGTTCCAAAAACCAACCTCTGGTTCGGCCTCCGTTTGCGACTTCAATCCGCTGAAACAACCGTTGGAAGTCCGTCGCCGGGTCGGCTACGTCTCTGACAACCCCCCCCTGTACGACTGGATGACGGTCGGGCAAATCGGTTGGTTCACGGCCTCGTTCTACCCGGATGGCTTCTACGAAAACTACCGCGAGTCGGTTGCGAAGTACGAGATCCCCGAGGACCGAAAAATTCGCGTGCTGAGCAAAGGCCAACGTGCCAAGGTCGCTTTGTCATTGGCTCTCGCGCACGACCCAGAACTGTTGATCCTGGACGAACCGACATCCGGTTTGGATCCGATGGTTCGTCGCGAGTTTTTGGAAAGCATGATTGGTCGGGCCGCATCGGGCCGAACCGTGTTCCTGTCCAGTCATCAAATCAACGAAGTCGAACGGGTCGCTGACACGATTGGAATCCTCCACAACGGCAAACTTCAAACCTGCGAACCTCTCAACGATCTGAAAGGATCGATGACGGAACTGACGGTCTCGCTAGACGATCCGTTGGTGGAACTCCCGACGCTTCCCGAGCCAGCCCAAACGCTACTCGAAGAAAACCAAGGCCGCCAACGTCGGGTGCTGGTTCGCCACTTCGACTCATCCATGATCCCGCATATCGAATCAGCCGAAGGAGTCACCGGGGTCCGCGAGCGAGCGATGACACTGGAGGAAATCTTCATCGCACACACGCGAAAAGGTTTCTTCCGGCCGGCGGATCCGCCGGAGGGATCCCGTGCGTCGTCTCCCCAGTCGGATGATCCCGAGGACGGAGGCCCACATTCCGATTCGGAAGTCGTCTCGACGGGAGAACGATCATGAACCGAGCACGAATTTGGCAAGGACTGTTTTGGAAGGAGGCGAAGCAGATCCTCCCGCTGGTCGGGATGCTATTCGCGGTTTCAGCCTTTCTCATTGTGGTTTGGGCGTCTACCTCCCGGCAACTGAACATCACGCTGCGGGCCGCTGGCGACATTGTTCCGTTGATCATGCCTGCCCTGTTTGCAGCGGGAGCTGGTGCGATCCTGATCAGCCACGAAAAGGAAACCCGTTCACTGCGTTGGCTGGCGTCGCTTCCGATTCCGGCGCAGCCAATTGTCATGACGAAATTGGCGGTCGCTTTCGCGGGATTGATTGCGATGTGGCTTGGCTGCGGCCTCCTGAGCTTAGTCGCCGGGCTGGACAGCGGTGGTGTGGGCGAACTGTCAGAGTGGCGGCAAATCCACCCTGCCTTTTGGGTCCTGCATTCGGTCTATGTGCTGCTTTGCGGTTTTTACACGGCGTGGCGAAACAAGAACGCGTTTCCAGCATTGGTGTGGATCATTCCGTTGGCTCTGCTGCCGTTTCTATTCGCCGAGATCTGGTTCGCGCTACCGCACTCTTCGGCCATTCAGTACACCAACCTGACACAGAAAACCTGGGTGATGAGCCTGGTGACCTTGGCAGCGATTCCGATCATGGGTTGGTTCGCCTATCGAGCAGGCCTCAAGGATTTGCAAGCGGATGAACCGGAGTTCCTGCCCGATCGAAACACGTTGTCCTCAGCAGACGCTTGGCGACCACCGGATGCCCCGGTACCAACAGCGATGCCTTTTCGCGATTCGCTTGCTTCGCTGGTTTGGCAAAACGTTCACGGTTCGCCCTGGATGTCGATTGGGTTGAGCGTCCCATTGCTGGCTGGTGCGATAGCCTGGTTGGTTCTGACGAATCACATCGGCACGCCATCCGATTGGATCATGGTATTGATTCAGGTCTCGATTGGGTTGGCGTTGCTGGCGGTGTCTTGGTTGGGTGTCGCGGTCTTTTCCGGCGACGGCTCGGCGACACGACTGAAGTTTTTGGCGGACCGGGGTGTCGCCCCCTGGCGGGCCTGGGTGGGCAGGCATTGGTTTGCGGTCAGCTTGATTTCGGCAATCACGCTGTTGATTGTGGGTGCCCAGTCCATTTTGGGGACACCACAAAGCTACGATGCAAACGAACAGCCTTTCATGTTTGAGGTGTCTTTGTTCACGCTTTTGGCAGTGTTTGCCATCGTATACGGCGTGTCACAGTGGACCAGCCAAGTCGTGCCGATGCTGGCGGCGTCTGCGTTCCTGGCTCCGGTGCTATCACTGCTCGCGCTTGTCATGCTATCCATCGCGGGAGCGGGCAACGGCGTTCGACTGGGGTGGTTGCTCCTGATCGCAACGCTTCCATTTGTGGCCACCTGGTGGACGATGCGAGACTTCATGGATGGAAGGCGTGGCTGGAAGTACTGGTCGACGATGGTGGTCGCCGCCTTGCTGTTCTCAATCTTGCCAAGCGTCCCCGTCTGGATTGCGAAATCACAATTCCCGGGCATGCCCGAAGAACGCGTCGCGGAACTGTTGCCTGAAGCAAGAAGGCTTAGCAAAGGGAACACCATGAACTTTGCCTCGATGCGGATGGGCGATCTCGATCTTCGCGACGACTTCTCAAGTGTGCTGGGAGATATGGATGGCGAAACTGCCGTGCAACGGTTCCATCAGCGAGACTACACGTCGCCGGACACCTGGATGGTGATCGGAAATCAAAACGACATCCCGCTGAGGGCCGACACCTGGATCATTCAAATCAGCCTGGAGATGGCTTCTCTCACCAAACTGCGGTGGAAGCAGAACCCAAGCGAGACATCAAAAGAGGAGCTGGCCGCTTTCATTGATCGATTGACCACGGCCGCCCAACGGTTGCGACTGAGCGGCCGCTGGTTCGACCAAGAGATGGCCGACTATGTGGAAGAGTGGCTGGTCACGAATCTATCTGACGAAGCCATGCAACCGCTTCAGCCCGAACCGTTCTTCCAGCGGGCGGCGGAACAAGTCGCGGCGTTTGACGACCGACAATCGGCTCGCCGGCGGGCGTTGCTAGTGAGTTGGCAAATGGATCTCAATCTGCCAGATCACAGCCAGTGGTATGGCGTGAGTGCGAACGACGACTGGTTCGATCGTGTTCCACTGAACTGGCGAGCGAGCATCGTGCAAAAAGGTTTCGGCGCAGTGGTGGATCGGTGTCTGCAAATTTTGGAAAAGCAGACAACAGGCGGCGATCTGGAACCTGAGTTCCGAGCACTGCACGAGCTGCTAGGACGACCTGGGGGCGACTTTGAAACCGGGCCCTACGGCGACAATGTGATCTCCGCGAAAAACACGCCGCATCCTCGTCGGTTCTACGGGTATCCCGCAGTCAGTTGGTTTGAACCCTGGGAAACCCAAGGGCAAGAAATTTGGCAGCGTTCGCAAGCTGAAACACAGGTCGAGCCCGAGACAGAGTCCGAATCGAATGTCCCCACTGAGGAGGAAGTCCAATGAGCCATCGAACAACTGATTTTCGATATCGCCTCTGGATGTGGTGCCCACCGATGCTAGCTGTCCTGGCGATCGCCTGGGGCGTGGGGCGAGAGTACTGGGCCAAGGGCGAATACCGTTCCGTGGTCAACGAAATGGCCGATAGCGGTGTCCCCATCACCACCACCCAAATTTACGATCGGTACACCGCCGCAGGAACGAACGAAGGTTCAGTGGAATGGACCGAGCTATTTGACGCCGTGACTGCATTGCGAGAAATGTCGCGAGACTCGGTGGAAGGACTGGATGACCTCGTACCGCCAGATGAACCCTGGCCAGCCGAACCGTTCGCTGCACTGATGAGCGAAGAAGCTCAACCACTCACTGCAAAGCTCGAAGACCTGTTGAAAAGCGACGCCCCAATCCCGGTTGAAGTAACGTTTTCTTCGCGTCGCCTGTGGATGTCAGGCAGCAACTACGGCTCTGTCCCGGAACTTTTAGAGGACGAGTTTCGATTGGCGTATCATTCCGGTCACACGGAACGGGCCATTTCGCTGCTGCGACAATGGAGACAGTTCATAAAGCTGCTCGGGCAATCGAATGGTCACCAGGCCTGGTCGCAATGGAATTTGTCGACGCATTGGCTTCGCCAGGTTCGCCAATCGGTCACCCATGCATTTTGGAATGAGGAACAACTCACTGAACTCGTTGCTTTGACGAACGGAATCAATGGGCCTGATCTCAAGGATTGGAACGAATCTCGTTTGTCGAATTTTGTGGCTTGGGATCCACTGCAGGATGAGGGATCCTGGGTTCGACTCACTGATCCTGACCTGCGATCCGCACAACCTTTCGGAGCCTCGGCGATTCATGCGATGGCAGCTTTGGAATGGATGCAACTACATGATGCCGCTGAATCCGATCGTGGCGGGCGACGCGATCGCAAGGGTGCGCGACGGAAACGAGCGACAGAACGAGCAATGATCGATGAGTCACGCAGCATCGTATCCGTGCCATTCGCAACGCTGAATCGCTGGATGCGACAGGACTGGGGCATCTCGAGTGCATACGGAAACCAGCAGAATGACAATTTTCGCGATTCCAACAAATGGACGCTGACGGCTGTCTATGTGCGGAAATACCAAGTTGAGAATGGGCATTTCCCGCGGTCGCTGGACTCGTTGCGATCGGTGGGAGCAGACGATCGGGATTGGACACTCAGCACCGGAGAACGCCTAGGATACCGAGCGGATGATGGGCCTCAGCAAGGGGACCAAGCCATCGCAGTCCTCTGGACAGACGACAAAATGAACCAAGGCGAAGAGGATGAACCTGGGGTTGGCCGCATCCCCTATAGCGAGCGGAACTGGGGAGCCGGTCGTGCAGAAAGTTTCGAGATCTGGTTCGATCGAAGCCAAGCAACCGACACCCAAAGCGATTGACCGGAAAAAGAGGGGGAATCCGAATGATTGGGGAATCCGGCTACCGAAAGCTATGACGCCCCCGTTTCTCGAAACGGTTCGTAGCCCAAGCCGGCAGTAGGCCAGGTTCCACC
>NZ_JBICHO010000059.1:0-9113 GCF_043100905.1 Rhodopirellula sp. JB055
CGTCCAGCTTTACACCGGACGTGGTGGTTCCGAAGTCGATGTCCCACCCCACGAAGGTGTGCGTCAAAAGTTGCTCGTGCGGAACGGTCGCTTTGATCCGCACGTGCTGCTGACACAAAAAGGTGATTCGCTGGAGATCGACAATCAGGGGAGGTTGATGCACAACGTGGCGCTGAACTTCTTCACGAACACGGCGAGCATCCAGCTACTCAAGCCGGGGGAATCTTTCTCGCTCGAGTTGGAACAACCTGAGCCCGCGCTCATTCCAATTGACTGCAACATCAATCCGTGGATGCGAGGGTTCGTGGTCGTTGTCGACCATCCGTATGTTGCGGTGAGTGACTCCGACGGCCGGTTGAAGATCGAAGGCCTGCCTGTTGGCCAAGAGCTCGTCTTTCGAGTTCGTCATGAAGTGGGCAAAATCGATCAAGTGACCATTGAAGGGCAGGAAGTTCAATGGCGGCGTGCTCGGTTTTCAGTTTCGCTCGATCCCGGAGAGAATGATTTGGGTGACATTCTGGTTTCCCCTGAATCGTTTCTGAACTGATCGAATGAGTGAAGTAGATGATAAAGGTTGCAGGTGGTTGTGAAACGGTTTCGGATTTCAACGTTGCTGATTTTCACGGCGCTGTGCGCTGGTGCGTTTGTGGTGTTGCGCCCGTTTGATCCCCCAGTGCGAATTTACGATCCAATTGATCTTGAGCGATATCACGGTTACTACCGCGGCGCAAAAATCTACGAAGTCTCGGTGGTTAACGCTGGTGGACATGCAATTTGGTTGCCGGACAATTCAGAGCCTTTCGCATCGTCGGCGGTAGGAGGATTTGTTGGAGGTGTGAAAACGGATTGGGTTTTCGTTGGGCAAAGGATCGGGGAGTCAAACTAGTTCAACCTGGCGAAGGTTTGGTCTACCAAATCTGCATGAGTGAGGCTTATACAGATTTCGAGGTGGTGATTGAGGTTCAGGATTGGCGTGGCAGAAGCAAGAGGATTGAGGATCGTGTGTGCGTTTTGAAGGCGAGCGAAGGTGGCGTGTCGACCGCGCCGTATGACCTGCTCGACGAGATTGACGGCTCCGATATTCTTTTTTCCTGGAAGTGCGTTTGATGCGGATGAAGAGTGGTAACCGACTGCTGGGCGTTGGGATTGGAATGTTTGTGCTTGGATTGCTTCTGCTCTTGATGCATGCTTGGCAACGCCAGCGGTTGGGGAATGCTAGAGACAGTGTCCGAGACCGGATTGATGTCTTGGAGGCTTTTGTCGCGCAAGCTGATTCCAACACGATGACAGCCCAAGAAATTTATCACCTAGGAAGCCAGTTGGACTCTGTTAGCAGCGACTTGCTGGCTGTGGAGCGAGAATCCGACTCACCGTGGTCAGCACTGAACGTTTCGTTCATGTCTTACCTTGCGTGTTCGCTGATTGGATCCGTGCTGATGATTGTGGAATCGTTGCGGTTGCGTCGCAGCAGAAAACCAACGGTGACAGGACCGCAAGATGATTGAACCCGGTTCATACGAGAATCGGGATGATTCCGATTTGAACGCCAAACGGATGGAAGAGAGAACCGATGAGCCAATCGTCAATCTAATCGCAGGTGGGCTGCTGGGGTCGGTTGGCGGTGCGGGGCTGGGGTTCTCTGTCTCGCTGGCGTTCACCGGATGGGCCGTCGTTGCATTTTTTGCTG
Organism: Rhodopirellula sp. JB055; assembly: GCF_043100905.1. Taxonomy (NCBI): domain Bacteria; kingdom Pseudomonadati; phylum Planctomycetota; class Planctomycetia; order Pirellulales; family Pirellulaceae; genus Rhodopirellula; species Rhodopirellula sp. JB055. The sequence continues at coordinate 1,688 of NZ_JBICHO010000059.1, forward strand.
GCGGCGTTGCCGGTGGAGTTTTGGGTATGGCCTTGGGCTACTTCCGCGGTGACAGCTTCACGGAGTGGCTCAAAGAGAATCTTTGGCGATTCTGGTAGAGAGAGCATGAAACCATGCTCGGCACCCGCATCACCTACGCCCCAACGGGGCAGCTCTACGATAGCCCCAGGCATCGCCTGGGGTTTCGTTGCGGACATTCCGATACAAGCCCCAACGGGGCGGCCCTAAGAAAGACTCCCCAAAACCCGCTGGGACTGCCCCCATTGGGGCTTTGTCATCTTGGTCCCGCCACAACCCAGGGCGTTGCCCTGGGCTGGCATAGGGCTGCCCCGTTGGGGCGAAGTTGAGGAACAAAACCTGCGCCGTCCAAAGCGGTTTCAACACCAAACATTTCGCAACTCAGGCGAACGACCAAACGGCTCACGTGGTTCTGCCCGATCATTCCTGCCGACTTGCAGTTAAGACCTGCTTGGCTCTCCCACCTGTGCGTCAGGCCACCAAGGTGGAGGTGGTCTGCCGAAGCGGCTTGGTCCGGCTTGCTCGTTATTCCTCGATTTCGACGAACGGAATGTTCAACGATTGGAGGACGAGTAGATAGAGCATGTACAGGACGGGGATCAGTAGCAGCACCAAGGCCGTTGCAAGCATCAATCCAAAGGCCAGACTGCTGGCCATCGGGATCAGCAATTGTGCTTGGAAGGATTTCTCGGTCAGCAGCGGCACCAAGCCCGCGATCGTGGTCATGCTGGTCAACATGATCGGGCGGAAACGCCGACGTCCTGATTCCAGCAAGGCTTGGATCGGTTCGTCACCGGCCCGGACTCGTGAGTTGATGAAGTCGATCAGGACGATCGAGTCGTTGACCACGACACCGGCCAAAGCAACCAACCCAAACATGCTGAACAAGGTCAACGGAAGGTCGAGAAATGCGTGCCCCCAGACCGCACCAATCATTCCGAATGGAATGATGGCCAAGATCAACAGCGGTTGCATGTAGGATCGGAACTGAAGGACCAACAATACGAACATGCACAGGATTGCGATGGCAAACCCAACCATCAGGCTGCCCACCGATTCACGGCTTTGTTCCTGCTGTCCTTCCCAGCGAATCGAGACGTTTGGGAATTGAGCTTTGAAGTCGTCCATCTGTTTCTGCAGGCTGGCGATGATCAGGTCCGCGTTGGCGGTGGTCTCATCCAGGTCCGCTGAAATGGTGATGCTGCGCTGTTGGTCGACGCGGTTGATTTCGGAGAAACCACGTTGCAAATCGATTTCCGCGAGTTCGCTGATCGGACGTTGCATGCCGTCCGCACCGCCGACGCGAATTTCTCGGAAGTTGACCAGCGAGGTGCGTTCTTCGGGCGGGTAGCGAACCATCAATTTCACTTCATGGCGTCCACGTTGCAGACGCATGACTTCTGCACCGAAGTAAGTGTTGCGGACCGTTTGTCCGAGGTCAGTGGGAGTGACTCCGGTCGCGAGAGCTTTGTCTTTGACTCGGAATTGGAACTCCCATTTGCCGGGCGTGTTGTCATCGCTGATGTCGAAGACCCCCGCGAAAGTGCCAACCTTTTTCTTCATGACCTCCGTCGCGGCGAGCAGTTCGTCGACGTGTTCACTGGAAGCCAGCAGTTTGAATTCGATGGGGGTTCCGGCGGGGCCGGTTCCGATGCTGCCGTAAACGATCCGCTCAACACCGGCGATCTCGCCGACTTCCCGTCGCCAACGAGCAATCAGTTGATCGCTGTGGATGTCGCGAATTTCGGTTCCGTGAAGTTCAGCGAAGACTTGGCCGGCGTTGCTTCCGCTGGAACCTTGACCGCCCATCGGACCGGCGGTGTTGGTGATGGATCCCACTTCGCGATAGGCAAAACGGACAGGGCCGCGGTAATTTCCTTCGGGTGGAGGGTACAGCGATTCGACCGGTTCACGGGTTTTCGCGGCTCGTTCGAGAGCGATTTCTTCGCTGACCTTTTGAAGGGCGCGTTCCATTCGTTTGGTGGCGGCTTCGGTTGCGCTGGCTGGCGTTCCGTTGGGGAAAACAACCGAGGCTTGCAGGTAGTTGTTGTCTGATTTGGGGAACAGGACCGTGGTCACGACACCACCCCGAATCATCCCGATCGTTCCCAGGAACAACGCGATTGCGACCGCGATGGGGAGCACGGGATTGAGCAGGCAAAAGTGCAGCGTTGGCACGTAAATCTTTTCCGCGAACCATTCCATCGCGATACTGGCTTTGGAGTTGAGCCAAAACAGCAACAACATGAATGGCCTTAGCGGGTAGGTCACAATCGTCGCGAGTCGGAAGAATCCGGAATGACTGTGGGCCAAATGGCATGGCAGCACAAACGTGCTCTCCCACAGCGACACGAGTAGCATCGCGATCACCGCAAACGGAATCACCGCCATGAATTTGCCCATCACTCCGGACACGAAGAACATGGGGGCGAAGGCGATCACGGTGGTGGTGATCGACGCCGCGACGCTGGGAAGCACTTCCGTCGCGCCATCGACGGCAGAGTCATGCAGTGATTTCCCCATTTGTCGGTGGGCATAGATATTTTCGCCGATCACGATCGCGTCATCGACGACGATTCCCAGTGCAATCAAGAACGAAAACAACGAAAGCATGTTGAGAGTTTGGTCGCCCCAAGCGAGCGCGGCGCCGGCGCCCATGATGGAGATCGGGATTCCGAGTGCGACCCAAAATGCCAAGCGGACTTCCAGGAACAGAGCAAGCACCAAGAACACCAGTCCCAATCCTTGCACACCGTTGCGAAGCAGCAGCGCCATCCGGTCTCGCACGTCGGTTGAGGTATCGCCCCAAAGAACAAACCGATAGCCAGGTGGAGGTTCCGTGCGTTCAACGTAGCCACGTACGTCGTCGACCAAGTTCAGCAGGTCCTCCGATTTGGTGCGTTGAACGTTGATGACCATGGCGGGTTCGCCGTTGATTTCAGCCGTTGCCGTGACGTCTTCGAATTCATCGCGAACGCTGCCCAAATCGGCCACGGTCAAAACGACGCCGTCTTCGCGAGTGATCAGGGGCAGGCGTTCAATCTCGGGACCAACGCGGCCCTTGTTCTTGGCACGCAGCAGGATTTCTTGGCCAGACGATTTGTGTTGTCCACCTGGCAGTTCAATGTTGTGTTGGCGGATTTTCGCGGCGACTTGTTCCAACGTCAGGCCGTAGGCTCGCAGCGTGGCCTCGGGAATCTCCACATCGATCTGATAATTGCGTGTGCCCATCAGCTCGGCGACCGTGACGCTGGGCAGCATCAACAGTTCGTCACGCACGGATTCCGCGACCTCGCGAAGTTTCAGTTCTCCGCGACGGGTGCGATCATTGGGGCCGATGATTCCCAACCGGATCGCTGTGTCGCGAAAAGTGATTTGTTCGATTTCGGGATCTTCGGCCAGGTCAGGAAAGCTGGGGATGCGATTGACTTCGCGGTCGATGTCCGACATCACCTTTTGGACGTCTTGGATATCGCTTTGCAGTTCCGCCAGGACATAACCGCGGCCTTCCATCGCGATGGAGGTGACTTTTTTGATTCCATCGATGGCTCGAATGGCTTCTTCGATCTTTTGGCAGATGGCCTCTTCGGCGTCTTGTGGTGTGGCCCCGGGATAGGGCACGGAAACCATCACGACTTCGAGTTCGAATTCGGGGAAGACTTCCCGGCGCATGCCAACGAATGCGGATGCACCCACAATCATCAATGCCAGCATGACGACGTTCATGCCGGGAGCGTTTTCGATGGCCCAAGCGAGGACACGTTTCATCGAAGGTTCTTTGGATGGAAGGGAATGGATGGCAAAAGGTTGGACAAGACTGGAGACGCGGTTGAGGCGTCGGACATCACAAAGTGGAGACCGTTTCGGCCGCGGGCGTCTTCAGTTCCTCATCGCTCGCGTTCAACTGCGTTTCGATGGCGTTTGTTTCTGCATCGCTGGAGGGAGCCAGGTTTTTCTTTGGGGCGCGGACAGGAAACGTTTCCGCTTCGATGCTGCCCAGCGGAGAAACCACCACAAAACTGTCGCCGGTGATCGATTGGTCGGGGATTTCGCAGATCCAGTAGTCGGAGCTTCCGCCGACTGACGACAGCAAATCGATCGGGCGAACATCGTGACGAATCACCAGGCGTCCGGAGGTCCAGTCGTCTGGTGTGAATTTGATTTCGGGCTCGGGTTGGGTTTCCGAAGTTTCTGTTTCTGATTCGCCCGAGTCTGTTTCGGCAACGCTGTCGTTGGGAGTCGTTTCAGGCTTGTCGGCAGTGTCTGAATCGGTGGTGTTTGCAACGGAGGAATCTTCGTCGGATTCAGGGAGGTCCAAAACCGATTCATCTGGGATGAATTCCCAAACACGATTGCCGGGTTTGAGGGCTTCTGCTGGCAAGATGACCAGTGGCACGGCGGGATGCAGTTGCAATTGCAAACGCACGAACATGCCGCGAACAAGTGCGGTGGGGCCCGTTGATGCGATGCTTTCGTCGATGGTTTTGGAGATCGAACCATCGTCGTTTTGACGTTGGACTTCGAAGATTTGAGGTTGGTCGACCACGACTCGAACCGGAACCGTTCGGGTTTGTTCATCCAGTCCGATGCCGTCGTAGCCAATCAGTTCGCCATCCCAGACGTAAGTCACATCATCGCGTCCGGAGAGTTGGTATTGCACCTTCACTTCGGTGGGCGGCAATTTGTATCCGCGATGAGCCCCGTTGGCTGGTGCATTCAGTTCGTCAATCGGCGACTGCGTCGTTTTCTGGTTCAGCACCCAGTAGAGTTGGTCCATTCGCAGGCTGGTGGCGACTTCGACCTTGGAGGTGTCCTCCATCGTGACCACCGGATTGCCGCGGGTGACGAACGTGTTCAGCTCGGCTTGTTCGCTGGCGATGACTCCGTCGATCGGGGCTCGGATCTCGGTTCTTTGCAGATCGATTTTGGCTTGTTTGAGCTGTGTGGCGGCGAGTTGTTCGGCGAGTTCCAATCGTGCCCGTCGTTTTTTCAGCAAATCGATTTGGTTTTGGACCGTCACCTTTTGTTGTTCGGCTTGCAAGACGGCTCGGCGGGCTGCGTCGACGTCACGTCGGGCGGCAAAGTCTTCTGGCAAGGAATCCAGACGTTTGACTTCGCGGCTTTGCAGTTCAATGTCTGCGTTGGCAATTTCCAATAAACGAGCGGAGTTGATCAATTCCTGGTCGACTTCGTTGATCGCTTCGTATTCAGATTGTTGGGTTTGTTCCAAGCGACGCACGGTGAGTTCGTAATCGGTCGGATCGATTCGCATCAGCACCGTGCCGGCAGTGACGTATTGGCCTGCTTCGCATTGAGGCGATTTTTCGATGATCCGGCCGGCGACTTCGGTTGCCAAGATGACTTCGCGAAATGGGACGACGGTACCGTCGGCGTTCAAATGCAGAGTTTGCCCGCTGTCGGCGAGTGACCGAATTGGAAGGATGTCCACCGCCGGCAACGCTTGCAGACGACCTGCCAGAGTGTTGTCGGCTGGGGGACGCGTCGACGGTTGGACTGAACCGAGGGCGTAAACCAAGCCTCCCGCGGCGGCGAGCAACAACAACGGAACGCCGATGTTGAATAGCAACCACTGCATCGCGTTGGATGAATCGATCAGTTGAACCGTGTCGTTAGGTCGAGGGGATTCGACTTCGATGCCCGATTCATATGGCGAACGTGGCGGTTCCGTTTTCGCTGGCGCAGCCGTGGTTGAATCCGGCGAAGCTTTGCCCTCCGCAGATGTTTCGTCTTCGGTCATCGTGGGTGTCGACTCGTTATTGTTGACAAGAGACATCGTGTGGCTCGTTGAGCGGCGATGGGAAGAGAAGCTTGTGCTGATCGATCACGTTTCGGTCGCCACATGCGGCGAGTGTTGAAGCGGTGATTTGATTGCACAACGAATCCAACCCGTAGTGGGTTTGAAACAGTTCAGGTGAAATCAAATGAGCCATCACGGGACGGCCGATTCGATAGTGAAGGCATTGTCCGACGACACCGAGTGCCAACTGCGGCACAAGGGCATCGGTTTGCCAGCTAGATTTTGCATCCAGCGGCGGCAGCAACGATTCGATGGTTTGGCAAAGAGCGTCGTAGAGCGGGCGGAAGTAGCCGCGAATCATGCCTTCGAAGGCTGGTGTCGGGTTTTGCATTTCACGCATCATCAACATCGCTTCCCAACCGGTTTCGTCGGCGGCTAGCATGCGTGAAAGCAGCGTGCGAATCAGGAGGGCGAGGTCTTGTTGCGGCGTTTTCTTGCCGACTTCTGGAGTCGGGTAGGCACGCTCACGTTTTTCGCGAATCGCGGTGATGACGGCTCGGTACAGCCCCATCTTGTCGCCAAAGTAATAGCTGACGGCGGCAACGTTGACGTCCGCCACATTGGCGATCTCTCGAACTGTCGCGCGATCGAATCCACGTTCAGCAAACACGGGGCCAGCGGCAGCCAACAAACGTTGGGTCGGGTCGTTGGATGCAGGGTCGGCGGATTCCGTCATGAAAGCGCGGGGCTGGGGTTCAGAACAACTGGGGGCTCAAGAGAAACAATGTGGCAAGCATGATTCAAACGGGTGTTTTAAACAAGTGTTTGAATCGAGGAAAAACGAGAGCCTTTTGCGGAGATTGGGGTTCGGAACACTGTGCAAAGCAGCGATTGAGTTCGCAAGTCGAATTGCGTATCGAATTGAATCGAGTCGTGAAATTGCCGCTGGCGGGATACCGCCATCTGCAAGAGTGAGACTTTGCCGGTCAGGTTCGCAGAAAGAATGAAAAAGCCATGGGATGGAAATTCAGTGCATGGACATCCTGAAAGGAGCCTGCCTGACGGAGGTCGGGCGAGGTTCTCGCCATTGAAATCCGAGCTGCTGGCTCGGTTGATCGACATGAACCGAAGAGGTCGCGACTCAAGATCAGAGGGTTTCGAACATCCGGCGAAGTGCGTCGCGGTGGGCTTCTTCGTCGAACGGATTAACCAGCGGTGCGGATGTCGGACGGTTGGATGTCGGTGACGGCGCGATGTCCGCCAACCGCAATGGTTCGCCAGGAGCCTGTGATTCAGGGAGTGCCTGCAGTTGCGGCAAAGCTTGCGCGGTGGTTTCAAAACGTTCGAACGTTTCGCTGTGCTCAAACCCGCGAGCGATTCGCGAGGTTCCATCCGCGCCGATCCACTGGGTCAACGAATCGGTGCTGTGCCAAGTTCCGCCGGATTGCGTGACATAGATTCGGACGGTGTCATCTCCGCCTGCTGATGCTTTCGCGGTGACGTCATCGAAACCGATGGCGGTGGCACGGTAACCGTTGCTGCTGATCGTTGCGCTGGTTTGTGAAATGGACATCACGTCATCGGCTTCTGAGTCGCCCAGGTCCGCGGTGTCATGACCACCGGCTTCCGCGTAAGCGTAAACCCGTTCGA
>NZ_JBICHO010000060.1:0-2675 GCF_043100905.1 Rhodopirellula sp. JB055
GGGGTAGCTTGTATCATTGGTCGACCAAGACGGTACTTGGCAATCAATTGCTCTCTGCATGGCCGGTCAGACGCTCGGCAAATTGGATCGCCCGAGTGCAGGCGGACTTCACCAAGAGCGAGCGCGAACAACTCGCCTGGAGCGTGCGACGTGGAGTCCCCTTCGGGGAAGAAACTTGGGTCGAATCAATCGCACGTAAGTTTGATCTCGAGTCAACGATGCGACCGCGAGGCCGACCGAAAAAACTAAAGTGACGCCCCGAATACCGCCTAAACCCCGAATTCGGTGTCCGACACGAATGGCGTTGTCCACGGTGTTTTCGGTGTCTCCGGCTGAGCGTCGCTCCCGGACCGCGCAGCGTTGAAAGCCGCGGTCCCTCGCGGTGCATTTTTCTAAAACAATTTCACCGGACAGATGATATTGAAATTGGCGTGACCCAAATGGCCGATATAATTCGCCGGTGACGTGACCTTCCTTGGTTAGGCTTCCAGAACTTTGGCCAAGGAAGGTTCATGTCCATTCTATCAGCAAGATCAGGTGATCGCTTCTGCATTTTCAGGAGATCGATGATCCAATCAAGCGAGCTGCCTGCAAGCGATTTGCTCAGCGACCAGCTCGTTGCCAATGTCTTCGAACAAGAGAACATTGAGTTTGGCATTGGCCATGACGATGTCTTCACACCGGCAGTGACGTTGTGGGCGATGGTCTCTCAGTTTCTCTTCAGTGCAACAGGGCGATCGATCAAGGCAGCCGCTGGACGAGTCGTTTCTCTTTATGCACAACTCGAAGGAAGAGTGATCGCGCAAAACGCAGGAAACCTTTGTCGTGCCAAAGCAAAGATTCCAGTTTCGGCACTCAAGAAGCTGACGCGTTCGTTGGCCGCCCAAGCCGAACTTGGTGCGGGAAGAGTCGATGATTTGGCAACACCGCTTGAGCCGGACGAAGTTGAGCAGCGGCTTTGCCCCAAAACGATCGCCCAGATCAGAAGCCGGCCAATTACCGGACGTCTGATCAACGTCGATGGATTTACGATCGATGCTCCCGACACGCGCGCCAACCAGAAAGCGTATCCGCAGAATCCCGCTCAAGCCGAAGGAATCGGATTTCCAATTCTCCGGTGTGTCGGTTTGGTATCAATGGCCACGGGGATGCTCATTGATCTAGCCTCGGCACCTTACAGCGGCAAGGGCAGTGGCGAAACGACACTCCTTCACCAACTGAAAGACTCACTACGTCCAGGCGATATTTTGATCGCCGATTCGTACTACTGCACCTATTGGTTGATCTGCATGTGTCAAATGATTGGAGTCGACGTGGTGATGAAGAATCACCATAAGCGCGAAGACGACCCGCAGGGAGCCCATCGCATCAGCGACAAGGAGCGAACTGTCGCTTGGCTTCGTCCGAAGAAACCTACCTGGATGAGCAAGCGAGAATACCGCAAGATGCCAGAAACGCTGACCATGCGTTTGAGCGATGTTGCCACGAGTGACTTCAATTCACGATGCGACTCATTTACGATCGCAACCACGATGCTTTCGATCCAGCAGTATCCGTTGGATTGGCTTGGCTCACTGTACCAAGGTCGTTGGATGATCGAGACCGATATTGAATCGATCAAATGCACAATGGGTCTGGAGCACTTGCGCAGCCAGAGTCCGGAGGGACTTCAGCGAGAGTTGTGGACGGGCCTGTTCACCTACAACTTGGTTCGCTCGAAAATGCTTGAGTCGGCCAGGAGTTCCAACCGAGAGACACGAAGCTTGAGCTTCAGCGAAACGTATCAAGTGCTTTCAACGAACTGGTTACTGTGTGCATGCGTCGGGGTGAGTGAACCGATGAAGTCGGCATCGCGGGGGCAAAGTGTTAGCGCAGTCGTTGGCAATCGTCCAGGTCGGGAAGAGCCTCGCGAAAACAAACGGCGGCCGAAGACAATCAAGCTGATGAAAATACCTCGTAGCGCATTCCATGCGGCAAGGGCTGCAACATCAAAAATCCCGTAATTCCCAATGGACAACGCCATTCGTGTCGGACACCTTTTTTCTCTTCGGAGGGAGGTTGATGATCGATTCCAGGTGAAACCGGATTGCAAGCTCGAGTTGACAATCAGTTTGGAGTTGGTCCAAAGAAGGACACGAATCCGATGTGAACGCGGTCACCAGCGTTGGCACCGTACACGTCGTTGAAGCCGTGCCCATAATCGAATCGCAAGGATCCTTTCTGGCCGACGGCAACACGGCAGCCCACACCGACGCTCGACAGGAATTGTTCTTTCTCTTCGCCAGGGAGGCTGTCGATGATGAATGCTTGGCCGAGGTCCGCGAACGTGTACGCTTTGACGTTGCTTTCGCAATCACCACTGCCAAATGTCCATGCCGTGGGGCCGAACTCGAAACTGGTCAGCCAGCCATGATCGCCGCTGGCCACACGTTGGTCGTATCCGCGGATGGAGTCGTAACCGCCAAAGCCAAGTGTTTCGCTGAACAACAAACGATCGCTGGAGAGTTGTCCGGACCCTCGGAAGGTTCCCTCGTAGTGACAACCGAATTGCCGACGCATGTCCAGCGAAGTTCGCCAATAAGCGTAGCCGGGCGCTGTGTTTTGCCGGAGACTGTTGAACGCCGCCGCGTTGTTCTGTGATGTGAAACCGCCGTCAGGCCCATATTGGAGGATCG
>NZ_JBICHO010000061.1:0-3601 GCF_043100905.1 Rhodopirellula sp. JB055
CGACAACCCAAATGGGACGGTTTTGAATGCCGCCTTCGCCGGCCGCCGAAAAGGCGTTCTGGTTCATGCCGGCGATTTCCAAGTAGACGCCCCGCAGCACCATGCCGTTCCGCAACGAAATCAACTGCTCTGCGTTCAGCAGGGTAGCTTGCCCCAACACCAACATCGCCAGCGTGGTCAACCGAACCACAGAACCGCCTCTTCTGCTCCAATCCCTCTTCACCCAACTCGACATTCTGTTGTCATCCGAGGTTGAGAAGGCGTCTTTCATGAGGACTCGATTTCGAAAGCAATCAATAGAAAAGATTGGCGGTGCGTTGCAGCGTCCTACCGAGCGGAGCGACACCGACGCTCAACTGAGCAACCGTCGGACGCGACTGTGCGATCCATCGAGCCAGCAAAATGGACTCGTCCGACGCCGCTTCCACCGCCACGTCGTCCGCCGCCAAGAAAGCCTCCGCCGAATCGTTTTCGCGAGCCAGGCCGGAACCTTCATTCGAAAGATCGCTGGCGAGCGAGCCATTCCCACTAAACCCAGACGAATTGGAAATGGGCGCTGCACCTTTCCATTGTACCCCATCGCTTGTCGAGCCCACGCCAGAATCCGCTTGGTCAACCGGTAATTGATTCCCCGGTGGCCGCAAAACAATCACAGCGAAAAAGCAGGCTGCCAACGTCACGGACCAGCGAGCGGCTTTGCGAGCGAACGACGGTTTGACGGAGGAGGCGTTCCAGCCGCCCTCAGGGGTTCGGACGCCCATTTCCAACTGACGCCATATCGTCAGAGTCTGCTGACAATGCGGGCAACTGACCAAGTGCTGGTCCTCGTCGATCTCCGCATCAGCGCCCGCGTCGATCCAATGATTCAAACGCGCCTCGAATGCTTCACAAGCGGGGCCACCGCCCGTCGTCTGGAGCGTTTGACCGTGCGTCCCCGAGGTTGCAGGAACGGATGTGGTTGTCGCGGCGGAACGGATGCTTGAAGAGACGGTCGAACGATTCACGAGACACCTCCCGCTTCTCGAACGCGGTTGATCACCTGCATCCGCGCTCGATGGACCCAAGTCTTGATGGTTCCCGCAGGATGGCCCATCACTTGAGCCGCTTGTTCGTATGACATCCCGTCAAAATGGACCAACTCAAACGCTCGCCGCGAGGAAATCGTCAACGATTCCATTGCGTCCCGAAGCGACTGGGTTGCTTGGATGCCGTTGGCCGGCGAATCCACTCCGGCGATCGCCACGTGAGATTCATCGATGCCCGACACGCGGGGTTTGGACCGCTGCTTCGCTAAAAAAGAACGGCAGCGATTGCCAGCAATGGTGGTCAACCATGGCTCAATGGGACGAGAGCGATCCCATGATTGAATCGACGCGGCAACTCGACGGAACGTTTCCTGCGTCAGATCTTCCGCATCTTGATGGTGCCCGAGCCAACGAACACAAACCCGGTAAACCAAATCCCGATGCCGCCGAAACAGTTCGGTGAAGGCAGAATCCATCCCGGCATCATGTCCTAGATAGGCATCTGCCAAAGCCTCGTTGGACAACATCGCGAGCGACACGGTTTTCATGCCTTAGCGGCCGCTGAAGAAACGCTTCAAGGCATCGTCGGCAGCATCTCGGGAATTTTCCTTGAGTGCTTTCTTTGCTCCGGCGGGCAACTTGCCAGGTTTGCTCTTGGGCGGAATCACGCGAGCTCCCGTGCTGGTGTCATCGTCCGATGACATGCGTGTGTCGTCGTCCTTTTTCTTATCGGACGCGTCCTCGATCATCACCGTGCCATCGACCGACAGGTCGTCGCTTTGGGAGCTTTCTTTGTCATCCAGACGAAATTGGCGGGTGTCGGGGTCAGTCTGCTTGCGAACACGGTCGATCGCATCCGCTTCGTCCAACCAAGAATCAACATCGACGTCCTCGAAGCGACTGTCATCGCTGGCTTCTTTCTTCGTGCGTGCCGCGGCATCCGCGACGCTTTTCACCTCGGGCTTTTTCGCCGCTTGCAAACCGTGCTCGATGACCAGCGAGAACATCAACTTGCCGACACGAAGTTTGTCTCCGTCCTTGAGCACCTTGGCCTTGTCCGCGGGCAAACGTTTGTCGTTGACGAACGTTCCGTTCCGGCTCTTCAGGTCTTGAACCAGAACCCGACCGTCCTTGATCGCCAATATGCAATGCCGGCGACTGACCGACTCGCTCTTGGGACGAAGCTGGCAAGATTCGCTACGTCCAATCAAGAATCTCTTACCAGAGACCTCGATTTCCTTGCCTTCGTGGCTGCCCGATTGGACTCGCAGTCTAACTTGCATCGGTACCCTTCGTTGCGAAAACCAAACGCACGATTCGGAAGCAAACGTGCGCGACTTGACCGGTCAAACGTGGTTCATGCTTGTGCAATAGAGGGACCAATCTTGGCTCACTCTGTCACTTTCTATCCACTTTCTTCCACCCGGAAGAAACGAATGCAAGCAATGTTGCAATCACGTTTGCCGCCGATCTTATTGTAATTGAACGGCCAGTGGGAGAGGATTAATACCTCTTTCGATGCTCATATCGTTGGTTTCCCCGCCACTACCCCCTCAGACACTCAGCCATCCCCTCCAAGAGGCTAAAGGGCACACGGAACATGCGATCAGCAAGTCCCAGTGCCCGGGCAGATGAATGGAAGCGGCCACGCCGATTGCCCCCAATCAGCGGCTGAATCCGATGCCTTGGTAATCAAACCCAAGCTTTTCGAGGCCCAGCGGTTTGAGCGTGTTCCGGCCGTCAAAGATGAACGCAGGCTTCTTCATCGCCTGACGAATTTTTTCGAAATCTGCTTTTGCAAACTCATCCCATTCGGTCAAGACAGCGATCGCATGGGCGGAATCGGCCGCGGATTCGGCATCTGAGACCACCTCAATGTTGTTTTCAATCAACTGACGCGATGCAGCACTGATCTCTTGATCACCATTTCGGAAGACGGCCTCCAAATCGGCGACCACCTGAGCTTTGGTGACTTGCGGGTCGTAAATCGACAACCGTGCTTTTTCTAACAACAGGTCACGGCAAACATAGATCGCCGCGGATTCACGCGTGTCGTTCGTGTCCTTTTTAAACGCGAATCCCCAGACCGCGATCTTCTTGTCCGAAACGGTGTTGAACATCGTTCGGACCATTCGGTGAACGAAGCGTCGTTTCTGGTAGTCGTTCATCGCCACGACCTGCTGCCAGTAATCCGCCACTTCGGGCAACCCAAAGTACTCGCACAGATAAACGAGATTGAGGATGTCCTTTTGAAAACAGGAGCCCCCAAAACCGACCGACGCCTTCAAGAATTTCGGCCCAATGCGTGAATCCATCCCGATCGCCATCGCGACTTCGTCCACATCAGCTTCGGTGGCCTCGCAAAGAGCGGAAATGGAATTGATCGACGACACCCGTTGAGCCAAAAACGCATTGGCGGTCAACTTGGAAAGCTCGCTGCTCCACAGGTTGGTCGTCAACAATCTTTCGCGCGGGACCCACTTGGCATAAACCTCCACGAGAGCCTGCACGGCCTCATCGCTTTCTCCGCCGATCAACACACGATCGGGTGCCAACAAGTCTTCGATGGCCGTTCC
>NZ_JBICHO010000062.1:0-4530 GCF_043100905.1 Rhodopirellula sp. JB055
TCGCCTCGTCCACTCCCCTCAAAAAGAGGTCGTGACAGACCACTAACCTTCATTCCAGACGCGAACAAAGAACCCCGCGTCCAGTTGCCGACCAAACTGATCGGGTATCCGCAGTCGCCCCGTTGCAAACCGAAGTGTTCCTAACGGCCCAACCGTTCGAGGCACCCGGTCCGCCAAGTACGCCTGCACATCGTCTTGATCAACGTCCGGCGAATGCCCTGTGATCAGCAATCGAAACGCTTCCGGTTCCAGTAACTTCAAGCTGTCATCGATCAACGGCCACACATCGCGACTCACTCGCCAAGCCTTCCCACTTGGACCATGACCATACGCCGGCGGGTCCATCACAATCGTGTGGTACCGATTTTCGCGTCGGACCTCTCGAGCCGTGAACTTGACCGCATCGTCAACCAAGAACCGGATCGGAGGATCCTCCCATCCGTTCGCTTCGGCCGCCGCGCGAGCCGACTGCACGTTCTTTTTGGCCGCGTCCACGTGAGCGACCGCGAACCCAGCCGACACCAACGCCATCGTGGACGCGCCCGTGTAAGCGAACAAATTGAGCGCCTTGGGACGATTGTCCGCCGAGGTCTTCGGCAAGGCATGAGTTCGCAACCAATCCCAATTGGCCTGTTGTTCCGGGAAGACACCGATGTGCCCATACGGAGTCGGCGCGACCGGCATTCGGAATCCGCCACACTCGACACAGCGTCCAGGTTTCCACTCCACCCGATGGTTCCATCGTTTTTCATGTTCATCGAAACGGCTGGCCGCCACCTTCCACCGCGCACGTTGCCTCGCAGCCAAACCCTCCGCCGCCGGCGAAGGCCGATCGATCAATCGCCCGGCGACCAATTCCAATTTGCGACCGCCACCAAAGTCAACCAGCTCGTACAAGTCGTCCGTGCGGCCACCGGGCATCCGCGAAGGACGGGATTCAGTCGAGCGAGAGGGATTCGAAAAATTCATGGCGAGTAGTGTATCTCCACCCCATCTCCATCCCAACCCAAATGCTCCATCCCAACCCGAATGCGTCAGCGAGGGACCAGGCCAGCAGGGGACGGGCAAGCAGAGGACCAGGCCAGCAGAGGACAGGGCCAGCAGAGGACAGGGCCAGCAAGGGACCAGGCCAGCAAGGGACCGCGCCACCATGCGGCGATCCCCACGCTCACCCGACGCCACTGTCTCCCAGCTTGCCACAACCCGCCAACGCCCCCCATCCGGCAATCAAGTCTTGTCACACTGCGGCGCGGAAGTTAATCTTTCCGCCACGAAGCCCCTGATACCGCCGCGAGCCTCACTCGCAGCGGCGGCAGACCCTTCGGGCGATTAGCTCAGTTGGTTAGAGCGCTGCTTTCACACGGCAGAGGTCACAGATTCGAATTCTGTATCGCCCACTTCCCAAAAGCCCAGCATTTCACGTAAATCGCTGGGCTTTTTCGTGTCCTGACTGTTTGAAGGCTCCATGCCAGAATCGGTCAGGGATGGATAATTTTGTCCCTTCCGGACTGGAGCTGGTGCATCCATTGGTGCATCGGCGCCCACTCGCAACGTTAGCAACTGTTCCACCGCGCCCGATGTTTCTAAGGTCCTTTCGTGGCAGGGCGAGCGAAGGCAGCCAAAATGTCTTCTGGCATCGTTACATTCCGCAATGTCGTCGGGGAATCAATCGCGTCGGGAAAGTAGACGAAGACATAGGGCGGCGTGTTGACGCCGTGCAAGGCGTAAGCTTCCAAGACATCACTGCTGCTGGATGAGCAGTCCACAAGGATCGGTGTCACGGCCTTTCGGTGGACTAATTCTCTGACACGCCGGTCGTTGAAAGTGATCTTTTCAACAACTTGGCTGTTGACGTCCCAATTGGCGTAGAAAAAGACAATTGCCGGCGATCCATCGCGACAACGCTCCTCAAAGACTGCCCTCGTGAACGGCTGCCAATGAATCGGACGGGATTCATACCACCTCACCGCGAACAGGCAAAAAAGTGCGAGCGGCACAATCACCACGAGCAACG
Organism: Rhodopirellula sp. JB055; assembly: GCF_043100905.1. Classification (NCBI taxonomy): domain Bacteria; kingdom Pseudomonadati; phylum Planctomycetota; class Planctomycetia; order Pirellulales; family Pirellulaceae; genus Rhodopirellula; species Rhodopirellula sp. JB055. The sequence continues at coordinate 2,015 of NZ_JBICHO010000062.1, forward strand.
TGGAAAGCCGAAATTTCGGAAGTCGAGCCAAGATGCAATCTCCCGAGGAAGTTGTTGATCACGCCAAAGGTCAGTCGTGCGGCGCAGTATGCCCCGATGGAAGCGAGCAGTTCAATCTTGAAGTCGCCACGCTAAGTTTTTGTCGTCCCTCCAAAGCAGATCTCGGAGAGAACCGAGAAGATCGGCCAGCGAATCAAGCCCCTGTCGCTGTCGGGGCAAGCAGACACGCAGGAGTCATCCGTTGAGTTTCACTCAGACAACGATGGTGTTTGAATGAATCGCGTTGCGGTGCCACTGACAAACGTGACCCACTTTCCGTCTTCGGTCAGGATTCGTGATTGGATGGAAAGTTCTTTGTCGGATTTGAATTCATAGATGTCTTCGAACTTCGTTGTCGCTCCTTCCGACATGAAATTCGGCCCCTCCGCTTCCAGCGTCAAGACCTTTCCGCTGGAGTCGACTTGACCTTCGTAATGCCACATCATGGAGGTCACCGAGTCGATCCAAGTGCCAACGTACTTCTGCTTGGTTTCATCGAAGCCGATGGTCTGGACACCATGCATTGGCGTTCCCGCGTAGTCACCTTCCATGTTGTTGATCAGCCAAAAACCGCCGAGCATGCGAGCTGTCATTTTTCCTTCGGATTGAACAGGCGGCTGATCAGGCCCCATGCTTGATTCGGACTTGGTCGTCCAAACACCCGAAAATTGTTGCAGCCATTGATGCTCTTGCGTCGGCTTGGGCATCGCCGGTGGCTCTTGGGCTGCCGCGTCTCCGATGAACAACAAGGCGAATGTTAGCGACAGCAGCGGAAGTGACTTTTGCATGTTTCGGTTCCTGGTCGGTGAAAGGGGGCGATGGATGCGTTGCGAATGCATCCGACTCAACATAGCCAGCGAGCAGCGAGATACGAAACCCGCCGAATCGCGATCCTCCAGAGCGAAACGGACGATCGGATTCGTCGCCTCATCCACTACCGATTGCGAAACGGACGATCGGACTCGTCGCCTCATCCACTACGAATTGCGAAACGGGCGGAAGAATTCGTCGCCTCATCCACTACGGGTGTGCTTTACTCCGCTTCCAGCCAGGCTTGCACGGCTTGAAGAGCGGCTTCGGGAGTTCGTTTGACCAACGGGAACCCACCATAAAATGCCTGCAAATTGGCCCCCTCCGCGAACAGGTCTTCCAGCTCTTGGCGGCATGAATCGGCGTCGTCAACGTAGATGCGATCACCGAGACGAAAGTAGGATTCGACCACGCCGAATCGTACCGGTTCCGTTTGACTGGCTTGGCCGATTTGTGAAAGCAACTTTTGCAGGTTGAATTTGGCTCCGCCTCGGTTGTCCATCGTGAACCCTGGCGTCGAGAAGGAATTCACGGCCGTCCATACCGGCGGCCGCGTTGTGCTGGCCGGCTTGACGGTCGCCAACGCGACGATGTGCGTGTAGACACGATCAGAAGGCAGGCCTCGCTCATGACAAGTCCGAGCCAAGGTTTCCATGTAATTGTGAATCGCCAGGTAACACAGCTGACGAAACTTCTCGTCCCTCGAAATCCCTTCTTGCTTCGCAGCCTTTACCAATCGTTCTTCGTCCCAGCCGCGCCAGTGCAAGGACGCGTACCCAAGCTGTTTGCCGATGAACGAGCGGTCCAATTCAATGCCCTTGGCCGAGCGAGGAGCCTCGGCTCGCACCACGCCTTTTTCGCGATCGATCAAAAGCTGAAAAAATGGATCGGCAAAGTCCGGCAGATGGGCTTCCCAAGCAACATTGATGCCCGCAAACAAATGCTCTCGGTTTTCGCTTCGCCACCGTTTCAACCGAGCGACCAATGGCGCGAGCACGCCTTCGTCCAATTGCGATGAAGCAAAATCCGCGAAGGCGGGTGAACCGAACGCGGGAATCGCGGGAGCGGGCGAACACCACGGTCCCCAGTTGAACCAAGGACGCGGGATGCAATTGGGAAGCTCACCGTTCACCGGAAAACGATCCCACTCACGCATCTCAGGATGTTTCCAAAACTGAACGGCGGGCTGGTCCTCGGATGGCAACGTGTCGTCGGCTCCCCACCCATAACACGAGTCGAGGTGCAAGAAGACGGGGATGCCGGTGCGTTCCGCAAGGTCCAGTGCCTGCTCGACATCTTCCTGAACCACCTTGGAGGAACGCGACAGGATGCGAAGTTGCTGGACCCCATACGCCACCATGCGTTTCGAGGAGGCTGGCATCGGGCCGAACCGACGTGCCATCGAACGAACATTCGCCTCGACGTCTCGACCGGGGCCTTGGTCCGGCCCGCCACCTTCCAGAACAACGTACTGAATGTCAGCGGCCAACGATGCCGCCGTGTTCGAAACGCCACACGCCAGCAGCAACATCCCAATCGTTCGCGCCGCCAACCAACTTGCTTCCCAGATCCGTTTCAGTGTCTCATGCATGCCCCAATGCTAGTCAGAGGCGATCAGCCGCGGAAGCCAGCCCACTGGCCGTCCTCCTCGGATCGAAGACGGCATC
>NZ_JBICHO010000063.1:0-13324 GCF_043100905.1 Rhodopirellula sp. JB055
ACGTGGCGCGCTGCTTGAGCCGGGTCCCATGGTTCGGTTGGTGCGTAGGCGTTGATCAGGTCTTGCAACGGGTTGGCTCGCGAACGCGCGATCAAGGCTTCCGCTTTGGTACGGAAGGTACTGGCCAGATCTTCGATCATCGAATCGGGAAACTCTTGCAGTCGGCCGATGCGGCTGAGAATGTCTTGGCGTTGAGGTGGCGGAAACTGTGGCAGGATGGCGGCTGCTTTTCGCGGGTCGATCGATGCCATCACGACCGCGATGGTTTGTGGATGTTCGCTTTGCAAAAGTCCGCGGACATCCTCGTTGGTCAGCGAATCGAGGAAGCTGAAGGAGTGCGTCTTGGAGGTGGTGTCAGCGGAAAAGGAGGCTCCCGCCGGAGATGATTCCGATGTGGAGCGGGCCGGAGACGCCGAGGAATCTCGTTGCGACGCGGTTCGACTGAACACAATTTCATCGATCGAGTTCCCCGATTGGCCCGGCCGACCCGAGTTGGTTCGGGTTTGGCGGATGGAACCGGTGAAGGATTCCAGGGCCCGTTTGTGTTCCAGCGGATCGACGTCATTCAAGGACGCGACCTCGTATTGCAGGCGTTGCTGCGATTCAACGGGTAATTCACCCAGCAATTTCGCGGCGATTGGCCGAGGCAAATTTTTCAGAACGATCGCCACACGTCGCAACGAAGCGGCGCGGCGAGCGTCATCGTCAGAGCGAGGGGAGGCGGCAGCCACGAGGACACCTGGATTGCGAAAGGAAAAACCGGGCAGAAAAATTGCGAGCATCGGATGCGATCCTGCCCAGTTCGGTCATAGTGAAACTCGGGGGCCCGCGTGAAGGCCGAATTGTCTCGATCCCCCCAGCCCGCTAAACTTGCAGCCAACAACCCGCCCCCGATGAAACGCCGTTTGACGGGCACTGGCGGTGGGTTGGACACCAAGTGGGTGGCATTGGTCATCCAATCCTGTATTTCCTCCTGTCGTCCTGAGCAAACTCACATGTCAGCCATCACCGAGCAAATGCAGGGTGAAGTATTGATCGTTGGATTCACCGACAATGCCCTTCGCGATGCGCAACGGATCGAGGTTGTGGGCCGCGAAATGCAAGAGATCGTGCCCCAAGCGATTCACAAAAAAATGTTGATCGATTTCTCCGGTTTGGCGTTCATGTCGTCGGCGATGATCAACAAACTGATCCTCCTCAATAAAAGCTGCAAAGCTCAGGGCGTGGCTCTGAAGTTCTGCAATGTGTCGCCGTTGGTGATGGAAGTTTTCCGGATTGTGAATCTGGGAAAACTGATCGATATCCAAGGTGATCAAGAAGTGGCCGTGGCCAGCTTTGATAAAAAGGGCTGGTTCGGCGGCAAGAAATGACGCCCGCCGGCGATCCCACTCCTGATGCGTCCTCGGATTCTTCGGAATCCGGATCTGACCCATCGCATTCGCGATGGATGCGGTTGCTCGAGGCCGAACGCCAGTCAATTGCGGGCGATCTGCACGATGAATTGCTGCCCTACCTGTTCGCTGCCGCGGGATCTCTCGCGTCGCTGCAGCGGCAGAATCCGGAGTTGAAAGACGCGCTGCAACAACCCGCTCAATGGATCGATCGAGCTCGCGAAATCGCTCGCCAGATCATGAATGGCGCGGCGCTGCCGGGCGACCTTTCGGTGGGCCCGTTGGTGGCGGCAAAACAGTTCCTGGATTCCGTGGTGCTGGCCAATGAGGATTCCAAATCGCTGGCGGTCCACTGGAAGCAGTTGGATGCCAGTGCCCAATTCGCTTGGGACGAGACGCAACTGATCGCTGTTTACCGGATTGTTTGCGAAGCGGTGCGCAATGTGGTCCGTCACGCGAATGCAAGCGAGTTGGTGGTGGCCTGGGAAGCGGCCCCGTCTGGCTGGATGGTTTCCGTTGAAGACAATGGCAAAGGCTTTGACTTGGAAACGGTTTCCAAGTCATCGCACGGGATCACGCTGATGCGAGAGCGGGCCGGTGCGGCAGGCTTGCATCTTCAGATCGTTGGGGCCGAGGGACAAACCGGCACCCAAGTGATTGTGTCCGAAATGCCGTAGCGCATCTTGCGCCACGGCCAGCTTGTGATCGTTCAGCCAACTTGGCGACGGGCCACGACGGCTTTTCCTAAATCGCTGAGCAATTGCTCGGTGGTTTCCCAGCCGATGCATGCGTCGGTCACGCTGAGGCCTTGGACTAACGGCGAGGCACTGAGTTTTTGATTGCCTTCGAGCAGGTTGCTCTCGATCATCACACCCATGATGCGATCGTCACCCTCGGACACCTGAGCGCAAATGTCCCGACAAACGTAGGATTGTCGCGCGAAGATTTTGCGACTGTTGGCGTGACTACAATCGATCATGATTCTTGGTGGCAAGTCCGCTTTTTCAAGCAATGCGGACGCCATGTCGATGCTGGCGGCATCGTAATTGGTGTGCTTTCCACCACGCAGAATGATGTGGCAGTCTGGGTTGCCAGTTGTGGCGAAGATCGCCGAGGTGCCTTCTTTAGTGACCGACAAAAAGTGGTGCGGACGACGAGCGGAGCAGATCGCATCCACCGCGATCTGAACGTTGCCGCTGGTTCCGTTTTTGAATCCGACTGGGCAAGAAAGCCCGGACGCCAATTCACGGTGTCCTTGGCTTTCGGTGGTGCGAGCCCCGATGGCACCCCAGCCCACCAGATCGGCCACGTATTGAGGGCTGATCAGATCCAGGAACTCGGTTCCGGTCGGCAATCCCATCGCGTTGATGTCGCGGAGTAGACCTCGAGCGGTTCGCAGACCGTGGTTGATTTCGAAGCTGTCGTCCAGTTTGGGGTCGTTGATCAGACCCTTCCAACCGACGGTCGTGCGTGGTTTTTCGAAGTAGACCCGCATGACGATCAGCAAGTCATCCGCGTACTTTTTCTGTTCCACCGCCAATTTTTCTGCGTATTGGCGGGCAGAGTCTGGATCGTGAATCGAACACGGCCCGACGACGACCAGCAAACGATCGTCCTTCTTTTGAAGCACATTTTGGATCGCAGCACGCCCGTCAGCAACGGTTCGTGAGATTTCGTCGCTGGCCGGGATTTCCGACAACAGTTCACTGGGGGACATCAGGTTTTTGATGGCGCCGATACGAAGATCATCGGTGCGGATCATGAGCTTGCAGTGGGTTCAAAAGGAAAGTGTGGGGGAAACGTATCGTAGTTCAATTCCAAAAGATTGGAACGAGCCTTCTCTTCAGCCACTGCGCGGCGACCGCGCCGGGACGCGGATCGCTTCGCGGGGGCATGTCTCGGTTCATGGTTCCGGTTCAGCGGCGGGCCGTTGGAGAGTCACATGAATGTGATCCACGTCGATTTCAACGCCAGGACCCGGGCGGTCGATCAGAAGGCTAATCATCTTGATCCGCGACAGATCGAGTTGGCGGTCGTCGGGGCCGTGGAGTATGGATTGACGAGGGAAAATCACGTGCTGAGGTTCGCCCGCTCGAAGTGTCACAAAGTGTTTGGCAACATCGTTGTGGTAGTCCCTGTGGTCTTCGTCGATGACCTTGACAATCAATTCCCACGTTCGATCGACCGGCAAACCGAGTTCGGACGCGGGGGCTGCGGGGGGCTCGAGAGACGATGTTGCATTCAGGACGATATCCAGTTCCAACGTTTCCACGTCGGACCAATCCGATGCGACTTCCAACAAGGTCATTGCCGGGTGCGGAGCATCTTTGGGCTTCCACCGCAGGGCAAATTGACCGTCGGTCACGTTGGATTGGGTTTGTCCGCGCCAACCTCGATCGAAATGCCACCGGGTGATTTCAATGGGTGTTTCAAACGAAGCGATTTGGGGGAAGTCGGATTCGACTTTCAAGCAGTCGCGGATGATCTGGAAGGACCCCCACCACGTTGTTGCGATGAAGAGAATTCCGAGCCATTGCAGCGAGCGTCGCCAGAGCGTGGAAGCCAACCCACTGGCGACGAACCAAACCGAGGCCGCCAGAATCCCCAGACCGTTGGCAAGGGTGTCGTGCACGGTCGCCGAGCGACCCACCATGCCTTGGATCATTTCGACCAAGACCCCCGCCACGAACAAGGTGGTGGCCACCAGGACCAGACGCCGCGTCCATGCGGGCGATGCGAACACGTGAGGCCGAAGCGACTGCAGCAGCACCAACGTCAACATGGTCAGGCCCGCGAACAGTGGGGCGTGCGCCATGTCGCCAATCGATCCAGCCATCCGACCGGAGACGGGCATCGGAACCAGCAACCCAACCAACGCCACCAAGAAGCAACCCGGCAGCGCCAACCAAATCAAGCGTGAAGAGGATTCGCTCTGTGTCACTATCGTCGCAGGTTGAGCAGTTCGTCGATGAGCTGCTGGGTGGTCGTGATCACTCGGCTGTTTCCTCGGTATTGGGTGCTGGCGAGAACCAGTTCGACCAAGTCCTTGCCGATGTCCGTGTTGGACAATTCCAAGGCACCACCGATGACCGTGCCGATGCCATTTTCGCCGGGCTGGCCGGTGACGGGCAAACCGGTGTTCACGCCTTCCGCGTACAGGTTCAAACCACGTGCTTCCAAACCGGCGGGGTTCGCAAATCGGGCCAATTGCAGTTGGCCCAAGTCACGCGAAATACCGTTGCTGAACACGCCGCGGATCGTGCCGTCTTCGCCAACGACGAAGCTGTTCAGAACACCGGGTTCACTCCCGTCCTGTTGGGTCGCCGCCAAACTGGCTTCGTCGGTTGCCAAACCTGACACAAGCGAGAAGTCCATTTCGAATTCCAATGGCGAAACACTTGGTATGCCTTGGCGGTTGATCGAAACGGTTTCTTCAGTTGCGGTCACGAAGTTGCCGTTTCCATCAAACTGAATCAGGCCCGTGCCGACCGTGATGTCGGTGCTTCCGGCCACCGCGTTGTCGGGGCTGTCGGCGTACCAACGATAGATGGTGGCTTGGTCGGTACGGCTTTCCAAAGTCGCGGAAACACGCACGTTGATTGGGACACCGAGTGAGTCATAGACCACGAAGTCACTGGACGCACTTTGCCCGATGGCTTCTTGTTGCACACCGAACGCCAAGTTGGGCGTCGTGACTTGCCCCAGTTCGTCGGTCAAACGGAAGGCGGACAGTTCGATGTCAACCGCGTTGGCTTCACCGTTGTTGGACACAAGCCGGATCCTGCCGTCTTGGATATAGGCCCCGGCCGTCAATTCGCCGGTTTCGCCTTCGATGTTGTTTTCGGATCGCGGAATGGGATTGGCCGAGTCGATTTCGAGCGTCTGGATTCCCGAAGCATCTTCGATGAAGTCCAGCAAGTCCTGCATGGTGCTGGTCGAGGTGATTTCCAGTTCTTTGGTTCCCAGGTTTGCACCACCTTTCCGACCGGTGTAGCTCAGTGTGCCTTCACTGAAGACTTGTTCGTAGGTCAGTCCGTCTCGGCGAAGCACGTCGGTTAAAAGTGTGTTGGAGTTGACCGATGGGCCATCCATGTCCAACAGTTGATTGCCAGAGACGCTCAGATCTGAAATCTGTTCGTCTGTGGCGGAGTCCGTGAACGTATCACCGGGAGCAACTTCGCCGACCAAGTAAAAGTTGTTTTGGTCACCGGAAAGGTTGCGGTAGATTCGCACCGAATCGTAGGCGGGGAAACCACCACCGGCTGGCGGCGTCGGAGGCGTCGGGAAGTCACTCAGTGTGATCCGGCCATCGACGACGCTGGTGGGGCCCAGGTACGAACTCGGACGACTTTCGGGGTCGCCGGAGCTGTAGTAGGTCACCATGTAGGTGTAGTTGCCAGTCAGCGTGTCTTCATTGATCTCCGTTCCTGACAGGGCCGTGGAGCCGTCATCGTTGAAGCTGCCACCGGAGGCCGCGGAGGCCAGGAATTCAAAATCCGTTCCATTGGCGCTGGTGCGATAGATGTTCACAGTCGGAAAATCACCCCCGAGCGGATCCTGGGGCAAATTGCTCAGGTCCACGCTGCCGTTGGTTCCAACCGTGAAGGAACGCGCGGCGCTAGGGGCTGATTCGTTGCCACTGGGATCGACCAAGGCAAATTTGTATTGATACGTTCCGGCGGTCAACGATCCGGCACCCACCGTTCCAACCACAGCCGCGTGATCGGCAATGGGCGAGGTGTCGACGGACACGCCGCTGACGTCGGGGCGTGGGACTTGGCTGTCACCCAGGTGAAGGCTTTCAATGACTTGTCCTGCCGAAGCCACGTCGCCTTCGGGAGTCAAAGTGCCTTCGAACGAGACGTTTTCGGTTGCCTTTGCGACGGTCTTCGTTCCCAAGGGAACCGTCAGTGGAACCAGCGAATCGGTTTGCAAACGGAATTGCTCGTCGATGCCGTAACCGAGCAAACGCTGGCCGGTGGCATTGACGAGTTCGCCATCGCTATTGAGTTTGAAGATACCGTTTCGCGTGTACAGCTTTTCGCCGTCGGCAGCTTCGACTTGGAAGAATCCGTCACCCTGAATTGCCAGGTCGCTACTGCTGCTGCTGATTTCAATCGTGCCCTGGTTGTGGTTGGCAGCGATTTCCGCGACCTGAACACCCAAACCAATTTGTCTTGGGTTGGTACCACCGTTGTTGTCCGAGGGACCTGCCCCGAGCGACAACGTTTGAAGAAACTGCGTTGCAAAGACGGCGTCCGAGGACTTGAATCCGACCGTTTGCGAGTTGGCGAGGTTGTTACCGATCACATCGATTTGTGTCTCGGCAGCACTCAGTCCGGTCAGGGCAGTCGTCAGGGCTGATTGAAGTCCCATCGGCGAACGTCTCCACAGTATTCAGTAGGTCTTGCAACGCAAACTCAACCCTGTAGATCGGCCGATTCAATCGGCAAACTTTACTCAGTTTGAATTTGTCGGATATTCTCTATTTGCATCGTCTTCTGACCCACGTGAACTTTGACTGAACGCGTTTGGTTGTCGTCATTTGTTTCGACCGTGATCTTCTCGACCACACCCGTTGTGTCGGTCGAGTCATCCGCCAACCCCGTCACGGTGCGTCCGATCAGCCCGCTGGCGGTGACCAGTTGCTGACTGTTGGAAAGATCGCTCAATGTGGTGGTCAGTTCGTCGGTTGCACCAATTTCGCGAATCTGTGCGATCTGTTGGACCATCTGAGCGTTGTCAACAGGATCCAAAGGGTCTTGGTTCTGCAGTTCGTTGATGAGCAGTTGCAGAAAGCTGTCGACATCCAACGAGTTGTATCCCTCGTTTGCACTGTCGCTGATTTGAGCGGCCTGTTCGCTGGACGAGAAGCTCGCCGCGGCGGAACTGGTGACTTGACTGGCAGCAGACATATTCGCATTTCCAAGTTGGTGAAGATCCGCGCACGCGAAAGCGACGTGGCGACGATCGCTTGCATAGCAATTTTGGGGGACATGACGCGAGTCCACTTCTGAACGTCGGTTTTTCGGTCTTCATTGGTCCGCCCATTTCTACCTATCGGCGAACTGACCGCTTCCTCTAAACTCGCCCGAACGTGACCGAGAATGATTCGAGGTCCGCCCTTTCGACGCACAGCCACCGGAACGGAGTCCTTCGGCATGGAAGCCAAAAACATCCGCCAATTCGTACCTGCACGTCTCGATCTTCAGAGATGGCTGAGCAGCGTCGTGGTCTGTTTCGCGGTCTTGGCAGGCACGACCGACCAAGCCGACGCGGCCAACTATCGAACCCGGAATTTCATCGTCGAAGCCCCCAACCAGCAGCTAGCAAAAGCCGTTGGGGACGCGGCTGAAAAGTATCGCAACGATCTTGCGAGTTACTGGACCGGACGGCCTTTGCCTCCGTGGCCAACCCCCTGCCCCGTTCGAGTGGTTGCTGGCAATCTTCCCGCCCAAGGCGTGACCACCTACAACCCCGCTCCCGTTCGCGATTTCCAAATGGAAGTCGTCGGAACCCCCGAGCGAATCCTTGATAGCGTGTTGCCTCACGAAGTCACTCACACGGTCTTGGCGACTCACTTTGGTCGACCCTTGCCACGTTGGGCTGACGAAGGCATCTGCACCACCGTCGAACACGAATCAGAAAAAGCCAAGCATGAAGCTAAGCTGCGTGAATTCCTATCCACGCGTCGCGGCATCGCGATGAACCAGTTGTTCCTGTTGACCGAGTACCCATCGGATGTGTTGCCGATGTATGCCCAAGGTTACTCCGTGTGCCGCTTTTTGATCGAGCAACAGGGGCCCGAGACGTTCATCGATTTCTTAGGCGAATACATGCAGCGTGGCTCGTGGACCAACCATGTCCAGAAACATTACGGCTACGATTCGCTGGCTGAACTTCAGGAGTATTGGTTGGCTTGGGTGGAAGCCGGCAGTGGCCCGGTCGCTCAGTTTGCCAAACGCACACCTCGCGGAACTCAGCCTGGTTCGACCGGCGACATCGCTTTGGTGAGTGCGACTGGATCGACCAACCCAGCGGCTCGTTCGCATGTCGCACCTGCCACGGCACTGGCGGCAGCGGATTCGATGCAACGCCAAGGGAGTGCCGAATCGGGGTGGAAAAGCACCAACCAACTGGCGTCCGCTGGCAACACGCCGGCAGCTTCCAGTGGTTCGTCCTCTTGGTACGTCCGACAACTCAATCGCGACGACGATCGTCCCGCAGTGGAATCGATTCCCGCCGGATCGAGTTCACCCATCGCGCAGGCCAACCCGAACAACTTAAGCGGCGATCTATCGAAGTCTCGTTGGATGCCGCCATCGGTGAAATCCAGTGGCCGCTATTCGGTGTCAACTCCGCAAGGCGAAAGCAGCGGTTCGTTTGGTGGCAATCGCTGGCGTTGAGCTGACGATTGAAAACATCGCTTTGATGAGGATTTGATGGCGTCGACCGCGTCCAGCGAGCCGTTTGTCTTTGCACCCAGCGGGTCGGTTTCCACTGACTCGCCGGGGACTTCTTCCTCCGTGCGCGGTTCGGCCCAGACCAGGCCGGGGCCGACGACACCTCATCCGTTGGTCGACCAAGCTCGGCAAGAGATCACTCAAATTGTTCGCGAGGTCGCGGCGGCCACCCATCAGCCTCGCAAACGTTCCGATTACTTTCGTTTTCTTGCCGACCGCGTGTTGCGTGCGATGGCTGGTCATGGCGTGGTGATCTGGACCCGCCCTCTGAAAGGAGAATCCACCGCCAACGATTACACCGCGGAGCATCGTCTCGGTCGTGTGACGGATTTGGCTTTGGTGGATGCCGCCGAAAAGGTGCACCAGTGTTTATTGGCGGAAGTCGCAATAGGCGGTGCACCAGTCGTCGTGCCGCCAACGCCCGGGGCAGACCAAGTGGATGTTCCCGCCAACCCGCTGCCCTACCCGGCAGCGATTGTGCCAATCAAGATCGACCCATCTTCCGCGATCCCCGAAGGATTGATGGAGGTCTTCTTGGACGAAGGAGGGACGGCAGCCAGCCAACGCGGCAGCCTTCGCTTCCTTGCTCAAATGTCGGATCTAGCCGGCGAGTTTCTGCGTTTGCTGCGACTGAAAAAACTCGGTCAACTGCTGGAAGCGACAGATCGAGTTGACATGGTTGTGCAACGCTTGCACCGGATGACCTCCACAGGCATGATTCAAGCTGCTTGGGTGGACGCGGCTGCGGAGTTGTTGCGTTTGCCACGCGTTGCTCTGTGCCGAGTGGATCGATCGGCACCGCAAATCGTTGCTGTCAGTCATGTCCAACGCATCGATCAATACAGCGATGCCGCGAAAGCGATCCGGGCGGCGACTGCGATTGACCTGGAGCCTCATCACGGAATTTGGTTCGCCAGTTGCGAGCGATCGTCAAACGAAGGCAATTCGAAAGCAGACGGTGAGGCCGCTGGTCCGTCCGCCTTGGCCGCTCACTTCAATCGTGAGCAAACTGCCAGCGTCAATGCATCCTCCAAGGAACCATCTTGGGTGGTCGCCGCTCATCCGGATTCGCAATGGAGGATCGTGGGATTTCGATCCGAGGAGACGGAACACCTGGCGGAAGACATCTACTGGGGCACGCTGAATCGGTTGCTCACCGGTGGTGCCTCGGCTTGGACGGCCGCCCGCCGGTTGGAATCGCTTCCCGGTGGCCGTTGGTTTTCGAAATTGTTTGTCGAACCCGATGCGGTCAACTCGGTGACGCCTGCCCAATCACCTGATTCCATTCCGAGTGGCCGGCGGACGCGAGTCGTGCATTCACAACTTCGCCGATCCGCGACATGGATGGCTGCCGCACTGACGCTCGCCATTTTGGCTTGCTTGCCGATGCCCAGTTTAGTGCCCGTCACCGGAGTCATTCGACCGGTTGAGCTGGATACCTATCACGCCGCCAGCGACGCGGTGGTGGAATCGTTGCACGTCGAACATGGACAGTGGGTGCAGAGAGGTGAATTGCTGGCCACACTCACATCGGCGGACCTGCAAGAACAAGAAACCAGTTTGCTGGGACGCCAAGCCGTTTTGTTGCGTCAACAGGAACAAGTCAACCAAACGCTGATGTCTCGGCCCTCGGTTCAGTCTTCTGCTGAACCGGTTTTTGACGGACGGGAGGTGGAAGAGGAGATCGCATCCATCGATCGGCAATTGGAAATCATTCGCGAATCCAAGGAACAGTTGGTCTTGGTCGCTCACCGTGACGGACGGGTGGACGCCTGGCGCATTCAAGAGCGATTGGCGAATCGACCACTCCGCCGTGGCGACGCGGTGTTGAGCGTGATCGCGGAAGACTCACCGTGGGTCGTCGACGCCCGTGTGCCGCAAACTCGATTGCAAACCGTCGACAACGCTTGGCAATCCAAAAAACTCACGGCGGAAGTCGGAACGGCTTGGTCCAGTGAAATGAATCTTGCCGCGACTGCACAACGATTTGGTCCAATCGTGCCGGATCCCACCGATGGAACGCCTTCGGTCGTGATGCGGTTGGGGCTGGAACAACCGCCATCACTCGGGGATCAACCGCTCGCCGAAATGCCTGCCCGAGTGACGCTGCATTGCGGACGCACTCCGGTGGGATGGTTCTTGGTCCAAGACGTGGTGCATTGGTGCCAGGTCCAATGGGGAGGATATTTCTGATGCGAACTCGTATGCAATCCATGTCGTGTTGGATCGTCCTGTTGGGCATGTCGACGGCCACGATCGATGCTGCGGAGCCGTTGGATCACGAGGGCGTGCAAACCAACGTCGTTGAAGTCCGTGATGTCGTGGTTGACTTTAGCCAACAGGTCGATGTGCCGGCGCTGCAGAGCGGTGCCGTGGCCGAATCCAACGTGCAGCCCAACCAATTTGTTCATCGAAACGATGTGCTTGGGCGATTGGACTCACAGGCTTTGGTGATTCGTCGTCGTGCGGCGTCGCTGCGTTACGAATCCGCCAAGTTGATCACGAGCGATGATCTCGAACTGCGATTCGCGGAAACATCACTCGCCGAAGCGGAAGCTGAACTCGATGCGAGCAACGCGACCGATCAGAAATTCAACGGAGCGGTTTCCTCGAATCAATTGCGGCGAATGCGTTTGGCGGTGGAACGTGCCCGTTTGGAAGTGGCTCGGACAAAGAAGGAAATTCGCCGAGCCGAGATCGAAACGCAGTTGGCTGCCGCGGACTTGGCATTGATCGATGAAGAGTTGGCTCAACTCAATTGCGTCAGTCCGATTGATGGCGTCGTCCTAACAGTCCATCGCGAACCAGGGGAATGGATCGCGAAAGGCCAACCTTGGGTTACGGTCGCTTCCGCGGGCGAGTTGACCTTGCATGCACTGGTGGATGCCGATGAGCTTTCGCCGGCGACTTGTGTCGGTTTGGATGTCAGCGTCCATTGGGGAAGCGAAGCCGATGGGACCGCGAAAATGCTGGCAGGCAAAATCACGTCGGTGGATCCGACTCGTTTACCCGGCAATCGTTTCCGTTTGCATGCGGAGGTTCAAAACCGACGACAAACCCATGACGGATCGGTGCCGCCGCGAACTGCCATCGTGCCTGGATCAGGACATAGCGTCGACCAGCACTGGCAATTGTTGCCGGGTGCCCAAGTCACCCTTCGGATCTATCGTTCGAGAGACGAAATGGCTTGGCGATTGGGTCGAGATCGCTCGTCGTTTCGCGGGAATCTGCGGTGATGAGTGGTTCCGGGCAATCCATCAGCACCGCCGGAGACACATCGGCTCTGCGTCAGGATTTGCACGCGTTGCCTTTGCCGGATGGTCGCGGACTGGTCATTGTTGATGACATCGGAGGACGATTTGCTCGCACGACCAAACGCATTTGGCGATCGCTGCAAGGTTCCGCTTCTGCAGAGTCCGATGCATCGCCCAACGATGCGATGTTTTGGCAGCAAGCCAAGGCGGCAGGTTGGCTGAAACGAACGGGGGTGGAGCCATCGGCCACGCGACCTCTTTGGCGGCAGTCACCGCTTTCGTTTCGTATCCCGCTCGCATCGATTGATCCGGTGGCTCGTCGCTTGGTCCCAATCAGCGGGCTGGTTTTTTCGCCTTTGGCGGTGGTCTTGTTCAGCATCGCCGGATTGGTGTCGTTGCTGTTTTGGATCGTGCGTTGGCAGCAATGGGCAGGTTCCGTGCCTTCACTGCAAAACCATTTGGCATCGCTGCAACCACTGACAATCGCCGTCACCTTCGTGCTTACCAAAACCGCTCATGAACTGGGGCATGCGGTGCTTTGTCGGCGGCTTGGTTCTCGTTGCGGAGTGATCGGGATTTGGTGGTTGTGCTTCATGCCCTGTCCTTACGTCGATGTCACCGATGTGTGGCGACAACCCAATGCGGCGCGGCGCGGCGCGGTGATGGCCGCTGGCATTTGGGTGGAGTGGATCATCGCCATGGTGGCGTTGTGGGTTTGGTGGTTGGCGCCGTCCCATGAAGTTCGCATGACGGCGATGAACATCGTCTTGGTTTGTGGTGTCAGCACGGTGTTGTTCAACGCCAACCCGCTGATGCGATACGACGGCTACTTCATCCTGAGTGACCTGTTGGACACGGCAAATCTACGCGAGGAAGCACGGCGCGGCGTGCGAGCGATTCTCGTGTCACCTTTGTCCGGCTGGCATCGATTGGGGAAACGAGTTTGGTCGATGGCGGGCTATCACATCGCGTCGAAGCTGTACCGGATTTCCCTCAGCATTGCGATCGCCACGTTTGTGTTGCAGTGGGCAGCGGGCTGGGGATTGTGGCGAATCGCGGTGGTGGTTGTCGCTCTCGCGGTCATTCGTTTTTTATTCAGCAGCATGCGGAATCTGGTCTCCATGGTTCGTGGATGTGGTGCTTGGATGGGGATTCGGGGTGGACGACGCTTTGGGTTAGCGGGCTGTGCTTGTTGGGCTGCGATTCTGATCGCGGT
>NZ_JBICHO010000064.1:0-17940 GCF_043100905.1 Rhodopirellula sp. JB055
CGGGAAGTTCGAGCGCCTGTTGCAGTCGCGAGATGGCTTGTCGAAGTTGAGCATGAGCTTGGTCACGCTGGGTGATCGTGGTTTGCAGGTCTGCGAATTGGTCGATCAGTTTTTGATGATCGGACATCCAGGTTCGCATCGTATCGGGATTGCCAGCGGGGATTCCGGCGTCTCGCCAAATGGATTGCCAGTGTTCTTGGGCCTGCGTTAGAGCGGCTTGAGCATCTGCGAGTGCCGATTCGTGCTCGGTTGCCTGACGCTGAAGTTGATCCAGATTGTTTTGGGCAGTTTGGCGTCGATAGATCGATTCGTGTTGTGAATGGAAGATATCCGCCATCGAATCAACGCGGTGGATGGCGAGTTCGATGGCGGCGAGTTTGGCGGACCATTGGTCGATGGAATACTCGCCCGCGTTTTGCTGCATGGCCGCGAGAATCTGGTCGCGATGCTGGCGAGCGTCGCGAAGGTCGTCGGGTGTTGGGAGGTCTCCTGTGTCTGCCTTCAGTGAGGCAAGCTTTTCTTCCGCGGTGGCGAGAGCTTGCTGCCGTTCCTTGGCTCGCTGTTGGCACAGCATGACTTCTTTGCCAGCCCGATCGAGGGCTTGCGTCAGTTCGGTCAGTTGTGGCGGCGTTGGCGGTGAGAGTTCGACGGCCGACGCGATTGCGGCATCGTCGCTGGTTGAATCCAGCTTCAATCGGCGATGGATCGTTTGGCATTCACGGGTGAGTTTGTCCACCTGAGTTTGTTCCCGTCTCGCCGACTCAATCCAACGTTCCGGTCCACCCATTTCTTCGAGTGTGCGGTCGAGCAATTGGAACTGTGTTGGCACGTTGGATTCTGCCAACGCTTCCTCGGCCATCGTCAGTTCGCGTTTGGCTTGGTCGAGGTCGTCCGAGGCGTCGTCACGTTGCTGGACCAACTTTTCGTATTCGCCAGCCAAACGTTGGATCTTGGCTCGTTGCGATTCACCGATTTGCAGCGAGTCGACTTGTTTCGCCAGCGGATCCTGATCGTCAGAGTGCGTGTGGTTTTCAGTTGACTTCGATGTTTCTTCCAAGGCGAGGTCACGGAGTTGCGTTCGCATCTCTCGTTCAAGAGCGGCCAACGATTGTTGCAGTGTTTCCTTTTCCGCTTCGGCTTTTTCACGTCCTGGGAGGTCGCGATACAGCGCAAGGATTTCGCTCTCGAAAATCTCAATCGAATCATCATGTCCGATTTGTTTCAATTGCAGCGTGAGCTCATCATGTTGTTTTTGCAGGGTTTCCAAGTGCAGGGTGGTGGCTTTTTGGTCTTGTTCCCATTTCCGTCGCCGCTCAGAGAAATCTTCGGAGAGTGTGGGGGCGTCCTGCACGCTGGCCAATTCTTGGGTGGCGGCTTTCCATCGCGGGATCAGCGGCAGGGCTTGTTCTGCTGATTGCAATTGGCCCATTTTTTGGACGAGCAATTGGGAATCGGTTCGCCATTTTTCAATCTGCGTTTTCTTTTCTGCCAACTGCTTTTGCAGGTCCGCGAATTCGGCTGGGGGGACTTGTGCGTCTCGCAATTGGCGGCGCATTTCCTCGAGTTGTCGCAACAGGGTGTTGATCAGCGGGTTTTTGCCGGAGGATTTGAACCGTTCAGTGGTTTCTGTTCCCAACTGATCCAGGATGTCGCGGAACTGTCCGATGCCGGCCCCTGCCGAGAAAAGGATTTCTCCGAGTTCGCCCTCGCCGCGAAGGATCTGTTCTCCGCCACGATGCAGTTCTTCGTAGGACAAACCGAATTGCGAGCCGAACGTGACCTCATCGATTCCACCAAGCATCTGCTGAAGTTCAGTTTCTTCGATTTGCTTTTTGTCGTCCGCTCCGCGAAGGCTACCCTTCACGCCTCGACGTCGGATGCAATCCAAGATGTTCTCAGAGTCCCGATCGTCCGGGTTTTTGACCAGACGTCCGCCAACTCGCAGTTTGTTGGCGGGGTGCAGGAACTCATGGTCTTTGACATGCTTCTTCATGCCAAACAGCCAAGACGAGATGGCTCGTAGGCTGGTCGATTTACCGGATTCGTTGGGGCCGACGATGAGGTGGAATCGGTTTGGGCCGGCTGACAGATCCAGGCTGCGGTCGGTGATGTGACCAAAGGCGATCAGGTCCAAGCGTTCGATGATCATCGTTTGCCTCCTTGCAGTCGGGCCAGCAATTCTGTGGTTGCTGCTTCGATCCATTCGTGGCGTTCTTCAGCGTTGTCCAAGCGAATGGGGGCTTGGTCTCCGCTGAATTCGGTTGGCAGTTTTTTCAGCAGCGGCGAGAGTTCGTTTGCCATCCATTCCGAGTCGCCTCCACTGGTTTTGAGTTCTTCAACCACGGAAAGGATGCTTTGCAGTGGGCCCTCTTGGTTTGCATCATGTTGTTCGGTTGGTGAACGATCGACTTCTGCTGAGGTTTTGACCTTCAGTCGTTCCAACCAAACCTGTCCGTGGCCGTGGGTGACGGAAGTGGCTCGCAGCGACGCTTCCAAATTGGATTGTTCCCGCATCCATTGGTGATGCAGCGGTGATTCGCCGGACAAGATGACTCGCGTGACCAGCAACCGGTCCTCTGCCAGTTGAAGTTGGTCGTTCATCCAGTCTTCGTAGGCGTCCATCAATTCATCGGTGTGCGACCATTCGCTTGCGTTGGCGTCGAATGTTTCGAATCGGACGACATCGAGTGGGACGAACTGGCGCTGGGTTTGGTTGCGAGAGTCGACGTCGACGATGATGCAGCCTTTTGGTCCTGATTCGCGAATGTGTCGGCCTTGGATGTTGCCGCTGAAGACAACCGGGGCGGTACCTTCGATTTGATGTTCGCCGCGCAAGTGAATGTGGCCGAGGGCCCAGTAGTCATAGCCTTTGTCAGCGAGTTGTTGCGGGGAACAGGGAGCGTACGGGTCGTGCCCGTCCAAACCTGACAAACCCGTGTGCAGGATGCCGAGGTTGAACATGCCGCCGGTCGGTGCGGGGTACTCGGCGGCCATGTCACCCGTTTCGGCTCGTTTGGCATACGACCGACCGTGGATGACAACGCCGAGGTCTTCGAGAACTCGTTGGTCGACCTTCTTTTCGCTCAGCAGAATGTCGGAACCATCCGGGTTCTTTGGCAGCGGCAGGTTCGACGTCATCTTGTTGGCGGCGTCATGATTGCCTCGGATGACGGCGACGTGAATTTTATGGTTGACCAAGCGGGTGGCTTGTTTGACAAAGAACAGACCCGTGTTTTGGTCGGGCCAATCCCCGTCGTAGAGGTCGCCTGCGATGACAACCAAGTCGACTTGTTCTTCGATCGCCAAGTCGGTCATGTTTTCGAGGGCGCGCCGCGATGCCTCGCGAATTTCGTCGACGGGAGCGTCTTCGTAGGCGTCGAGTTTCTGCAGGGGGCTGTCCAGATGAATGTCGGCGGCGTGAAGGATGCGGCGGTGACTCAAAGGGCTTCCTGCGGGCGGGGTGAGTGGCGGGCAAGTTGGGGACGACGACGTCGTGTCAGACGGCTAGACTGAACGTCATGATAACGCACCATGTTCGAATCGGCTTCGCGGGGGAAATCTATCTGGCTCGCGCTCGGCGACGGATTGAACGTGGTCGACGTGTGTTGGTGCGGACGCCTCGCGGGGTCGAATTGGCCGAAACGCTATCTGTTTGTGAGGATGGCGATACGCCAACCACACTGGAGATTCTCCGGCCGACGACCCACAACGATGATCTTCTGATCGAGCGTTTGCAACGGCACAAGGTTCGCGCGGTTCGTGAATGCCAATCGATTTTGGCGGAGAGCGAATCGTCAGCGGTGTTGTTGGACGTCGATCAATTGTTCGACGGCGGGACGCTGGTGCTGCACTTTTTAGGGGAACCGGATGCTCTTGGCCGCGAGCTGACCGATGAGATCGTTCGCCGCTACGAAGCCGAAGTCAAGAGCATCGAGCTGAGTGATTTGATGCAGACCGGATGTGGCCCGGGATGCGGCACCGCCGACGCTGGTGGATGCGGGGGCGGGTGTTCATCGTGCAGCGGATGTGGCATCGCCTCAGCGAGACAAAAACAACCGCTTGGATAGGACACGTGGGGCTCGGATCTCAAGTGCGACTTGGTCGTCTTCGTCTGGATCCCCATTGCCGGGCACACTGTCGACATCGAACTGATCGGTTTGCGTGACTTCGGCGTTCAATGTTTTCAACCCGCGAGTGTCGACGCGTGCGGTCAGAACCAATTGAACGCTTGCACCGGACGCCAAGGGGCCGATGTTCCACTGACCCGTCGCGGGGTCATAAGATCCTTGCTGCGGTGAAGCCGGTGGAACCAGCGTCAATCCATCGGGCAGCAACGTTTCAATCACAACGCCGGTCGCATCGGAAACGCCGTCGGCATTGGCCGCCGTCAAGGTGATCGTGATGATGTCGTCGACCTCGGGTTCCAAGTTGTCCACCGCCGCGGTGACGCTGACGTCGACGACTTGAGGAGTGACTTCGACGGACGCCAGGTCGTCTTCATCACCATCGGCGTTGCCCGGCGTGCTGTCGGGGTCGATTTGATCGGACTGGATGATCTCGGCGACGTTGGTCACCGAACCGGACTGTTCAACGATGGCGTTGATTTGCAGTGTTGCGGATTGGTTGGGTTCCAATCGTGTGAGTGTCCAAAGTCCTGTTAGTGCGTCGAAGGTGCCTTGAGTTGGCGTGGCATCTTGGAAGTTCAATGAACTCGGCAAGATGTCACGAATCACCACGTTGGTCGCGGGATCGTTGTTCGCGTTCGTGATGGTCACCAAGTATTGAATCGCGTCGCCGCGATTGGGATTGGAAAGGTCGACGGACTTTGTCAACGAAAGATCAGCACGGGCGACCATCAGGATCGCCGAGTCAGCATCGTCTTCGTTGACGTCACCGTTTCCAAACACGCTGTTGCGGTCAGGTTGATCGGCGGAGATGACTTCCGCGAAGTTGGTGATGCCGTCACGAAGGATATCGTCGGTGATCGCGTCTCGATTGACCGACGCGTTCAGTGTCAGTGTGACCGACTCGTTGCTGGGGATGCTCGGGATCGACCAAGTGCCCGACTGTGGGTTGTAGCCTCCGTCGTCGGTCGATGACGAGACAAAGATCAGCCCGGCGGGCAGCGAGTCAGCGATCTCGACATTGGTGGCGGTCGTTGGGCCTGTGTTGGCAACGGTCAATTCAAATTCGACGGGATCGTCCAAGTCAAAACGGGTGCCGTCAACGGTTTTGCTGAGAGCCAAATCGATCAATTGTGCTTGGACGTCCACCGAGGCTCGGTCGTCTTCGGCTGGGTCGGTATCGCCATTTCCCGGCGTGCTGTCGGGGTCGCGTTGGTCGCTGGCCATGATCTCCGCCACGTTGGTTTGCAACGATTCGGAGTTTACATTCGCGGTCAAAGTCAGTGTCGCGGTCTCCCCTGATTCCAGTTCGTCGATCATCCAAATTTCGGTGACGGGCGAGTAGGTGCCATCGGATGCGGTTTGATCAGTGAGGTCCATTCCGGCGGGCAAAAAGTCTCGGACGCGAATTCCGGTGGCTGGATCAGGACCGCTGTTGCGAACATTGATCGTGAAGGTGACCGAATCGCCAAAGTTGGGCGAGGCGTTGTCGACGGTCTTGGTCAGTGAAAGGTCGGCGCTAGCGAGCGTGACGATTGCCGAGGCGGTGTCGTCTTCGCCGTCATCCAGTCCACTGTCAGGGACACTGTCTTGGTCCGCTTGGTCAGCCGCGATCACTTCGGCACGGTTTTCCAGCGTTTCGACATCGCCGATTGTGCCTGTCAATTCCAGCGTGGTTTCTTCACCAGACGCCAAATCACCGACGGTCCAAAGTCCGTTTGCGGAATTGAACGCACCGGCGGGCGAGGAGGATGTGAAGGTGTATCCATCAGGCAGCGAGTCACGAACGATGACTCCGGTCGCGTCGTCGGGACCGTCGTTGCGAAGCGTCAGCGTGAAGGTGACTTCGCCGTTGATGGCAGGGCGTTGAGGGGAAGCGGTTTGTGTGAGCGAGAGATCAATGACCGGCGTGGTGATGCTCGCGCTGGCTTGGTCATCTTCTGCCGCGACGTTGTTGTCAGGCGCCGAGTCGATGTCGTCTTGATCGACGGAAGCGACCTCAGCGGTGTTGGTTTGCGTGCCGACTTGGTCCACGATTGCGAACAGGGTCAACGTCACGGTGGCATCATCGGCCAAGGAATCGATGGTCCATTCGCCCGTGTCGGAATCATAGGCACCGTCGCTGAGCGAGTTCGATTCGTAGGTCATGCCAGCGGGTAGCAAGTCGCGGACGACGATGTTGGTCGCCGTGTCTCGCGTGGTCGCGGTCTCGCCATCGTTGGTCAATGTGATTGTGAAAGCGACGCGATCACCGACGTTGGGAGCCGGGTTGTCGACGGTCTTTTCCAACGACAAATCGATGAACTCGACGCGAGCGGTCACGCTGGCTTGATCGTCTTCGGTCGGTTCGTTGTTATCCGGCGTGCTGTCTGAATCGACTTGTCCGGCCGCGATGACTTCGGTGCGGTTGGTGATCGCCGGTGCGTCGGCGGTCACGTTGTTGTTGACGCTGGCGTTGATGACCAACGTCGCGGTGCCGGAGGGAGCCAACTCGCCGACTGTCCAGCGACCGCTGGACGAATTGAAGCTGCCGGTTGTCGGTGTGGCGTCGATGAAGGTCAGCCCCGCGGGCAAGTTCTCTTCGACGATGACTCCCGTTGCGGTGTCTAGGCCTTCGTTGCGGACGACGATTTCGTACTGGATCGTTTCGCCCAATCGGGGCGTGGGATTGTCGACGGTTTTGAACAGTTCCAGATCGATTTGTTCAGCTTGCACGCTGGCGTCCGCTTGGTCGTCTTCGTCGATCAATCCGTTGCCCGGCGTGCTGTCGGGATCGGGAAGCGTGGCTTGGATGATTTCGGCGGAGTTGGTCAGTGTGCCTCGTGAAAGGGTTGTTGCGACGATTTCGAGCGTTGCGAACGAGGGGGCGGCGGTGCCGGAATCAGCGTCCAGTTCCGGGACGGTCCAGCGGCCAGTGGTTTCATCGTACGTGCCAATCGAGGCAGTGGCCTCGACGAATTGCAGTCCGGCGGGCAATGAGTCCAGGACGATGAACTGTCCTGATGGATCTCCGCTGTCGTGCCGAGCTGTGATCGTGAAGGTCACATTTTCGCCGACGTCGGCATCGGTGTCGTCAACGGTTTTGGTGAGCGACAAATCGGCTTGCGCGGGTGTGATGACGCTG
Organism: Rhodopirellula sp. JB055; assembly: GCF_043100905.1. Taxonomy (NCBI): domain Bacteria; kingdom Pseudomonadati; phylum Planctomycetota; class Planctomycetia; order Pirellulales; family Pirellulaceae; genus Rhodopirellula; species Rhodopirellula sp. JB055. Next base: position 7,249 of record NZ_JBICHO010000064.1, read on the forward strand.
GACGCTTGGTCGTCTTCGCTCGCGTCTTGGTTATCAGGCGTGCTGTCGGGATCGAACTGTGCGGCCTGAGTGATCTCGGCGGTGTTGGTGATGGAAGCGAACAGATCGCTGCGGCCGGGATCTAAAATCGCGGTCAGCGTCAGCGTTTCGCTCGCTCCTGCCGCCAGCGAATCGACCGTCCATGTCCCCGTGGCGTCGACATGAGTTCCGTCGGTGACTTGGGCGTCCTGAAGGATCAACCCGGCAGGCAGCAGGTCGGTGACTTGGATGTTGGTCGCCGTCGTGATGGGAATCGCTGCGCTGGTCTCGGCGTTGGACAATGTGATCGTGTAGGTGATCGAGTCGCCGGGTTCGGGGCGTGCTGGTGTGACCGTTTTGGTCAGTTGCAAATCGATCGCGTTCGGTGTCAAAGTCGCGGAGTCGGTGTCGTCTTCGGTGGAAGCACCCGCACCGGGTGTGCTGTCCGGGTCGCTTTGGTCCGACGCGGTGATGGTGGCCGAGTTGGTTTTGATCCCAAGGCTGTCGACACGTGCGACGATCTGCAGGGTTGGCATCGCCGGGATCGGGTTGCCTGGGTTGGGAGCGGTCACATCGCCGACGGTCCAAAGTCCCGTGTCTGAATCGTAAGTTCCGGAGGAGGTCACATCGCTGACGTAAGTCAATCCGGCTGGCAGACGATCTTGGACTTGAACGCCCGTCGCGTTATTGGGCCCTTCGTTGTCGACTGTGATTGTGAAGGTCACGTTCTCGCCGACCGTGGGCGATTCGTTGGAAACCGTTTTCGTCAGCGAAAGGTCGGCGACCGGTGTTTGAATGAGGACTTCGTCTTGGTCGTCTTCATCGATCAAGTCGTTATTGGGTGTGCTGTCGCGATCTGTCTGGGCGACCGCCAAGACTTCCGCCACATTGGTGAAGTCACCGGCTTCGTCAACGCGAGCGACCAGTTCCAGTGTTGCCAGTCCGCCGACGTCGAGCGACGGGATCGACCAACGGTTCGTTGATGTGTTGAACGAAGTGCCGGCGCTGGGCGTGTTGCCAATCAGCGTCAATCCAGCGGGCAAGCGGTCTTCCACCACAATCCCCGTCGCGGTGCTGAGCGTCGCGTCGGTCGCGGTGTCGAGGGATGAGTTTTGCAGCGTCAGTGTGAACGTGATTTCATCTCCGACGTTGGGTTGGCTGTCGGAAACCGCTTTGGACAATTGCAAATCAACTCGCGTTGCGGTCACGGTCGCGGCGTCTTGATCGTCGTCGGCCAGCACGTTGTTGTCGCGAGGACTGTCCGCGTCGAGTTGCTCCGCCGCCGTGATTTCCGCGACGTTGGTTTGTGGATCCAAGTTGTCCAGTTGCCCGGTCAGTCGCAGGGTTGCCGTCGCGCCGACGGCGAGATTTGGGATGGTCCAAAGTCCCGTGCCGGGGGTGAAGGTACCCGTGGAAGTTGTTCCGGTCGTGTTGATGATTCCCGTTGGAATTCGGTCGGTCACGACAATGCCGGTTGCTGGATCAGGCCCGTTGTTGGTGACCACGACATCGAACACCACGTTCTCGTTCAACGTTGGTTCCGTGGTGATCAGCGTCTTGGTCAATTCCAAGTCCGCTTCACCAGCGTTGTCGATGTTCTGGACGATAATGGTGGGACCAACGGTGCCGAGCAAATCGGCGATCGCGTCGTAGTCGGGCCCGCCGCTGACTTCGAGTTCAATCGCACCGATTTGAGTCAGGTCCGCGCCACTTCCGTTGACTGCTTGGAAGTCGCTGAAGGGGATGTATTCCACCGAGGTGGGCTGCGTTGGCAGAGCGGGAATGGTCAGCGTGGCTTGGCTGACCAGAGTTTGGCTGCCCTCGATTCCGTCGTCGCTGTACAGCCGGATCACTGCCGTTCCGCTGGTCACTGATCCAATGACAAATCGCAGACCAGTCGCGGAACCACCGCTGGTCAGATCGATCGCTCCCAAGCCATCGTCGTCAACGGTTGCAGCGTCATCGCCGGCACCGTCCCAGATGACCGAGCGGCTTCCGTCGGCGAACCCGTTGGCGTCGAAGCTGAGTAAGTTGGGCGAGACGGCTTGGTTGACGCCAATCGCAACCGTGCCAATGTCGCCGGTGCCGCCTTGAGTTTTGTCGACGATCAAATCTCGCGAACCGCCGATGGCTTCGGCGGCGGCTTGCGTGGACGTCACCGGGGTCCCATCGGTGATCGTGTCTTCGACGCTTTGAGTGGTTTGGAACGAGTCGATTGTTTGGAAGGACTGCCCGGCGACCTGGGTCGAGGTGACGGTGATCAACGGCGAGATCTGTTGCTGCAGCGTGCGACCGTTGACGGTTTGAGCTGGCTGGAAAACGAAGTAAGAACCCGCGGTGACGCCAGTGAACTGGTAGTTGCCGCTGGGATCCGCCATGGCCATGTTGACTTCCACGTCGTCGGTGTCTGGCTCGAACACACCGTCGCCATCGTCGCGGAACAAGTCCAACGCAACGTCTTCAAAGTCACCCCCGATGAAGCTGTCCGTGACCTGTCCCTGAATCGTGGCCAAATCCGACGCGACAGCCAACAACCGCCGATACTCGAGGGATTCCAGCAACAATCGACGCCGGCCTCGGTGCGTACCAAGGGATGATCTGGAATCTGTCCGCGGTTTGCGACTGGGGAATCTCATCGTCACTGCTTTTCTGGGGAGGCCTGCAAGCTGTGTGTGACATCACACGACGAATGGAGAAGATAAGCGGCCTGGGTGAGGCAGGGAAGATATGCCAGTTTGAGTTGGTTGGCGAAACATGCTTGATTCAATTGGCGGTTTGGTGCCTTGGAGCGCCAAACGCCCAGCGGAGGTATTCCTGCACGACCTGTGAAGATTGAAATCCTGCGGGTGGGTCAAGGGAATTGCCGCGTGCGTCCCTGGGGCCACGAATTTGAATCTCAGGAGGTCGGAGAGTCAGTTCGCACTGCACGCCGAAGACTTTTGAATCAACCGTCGCGGGAGAGATCAGCAGTGCTTGTGGCCGCAAGTAGTCGGCAATGGCCAGGACGCGAGGCTTTGGAGAGTCCGCAGATAGATCAATGCCATCAAAGGAATCGGGATCGCTGACTTGAATTCCGGCAAGGGAGAGCAACGTGGGAAGCAGGTCCGCGTGACTGGTGTTGGTGTCAATCTTTCGGTGGGCAACCTCAGGACCGAAGAGGATGGCGGGAGTTCTTGCTTGCGTCGCGGAAAGACGAGTTCCGTGTCCAATGGTTCCGTCTTCGAGAAACGCTTCCCCGTGATCGCCCACCATTGCGACCAGTCGATTGGGATCTGTCAGCAATGGAGCGATCATTGCATCCAATGTTCTCGCTGAGTTTCGGTAGCGATTCCAAATTGCTTTTCTCGAATCGGGGCCAAACGGCAAAGGGTAATCCTCGCCAGCCGAAGGGAGATCTCGCACGTGCTCAGGGGCAACCAGGAACGGTGCGTGCGTGGCGTAGAGATACAGGACCGCGAGTCGGGGTGAACGTTGCTCGCCATCTGGTAAGTCTGTGCGAGATAAATACTTGTGGGCGGAATTGATGGCATGTTGATCCGAAGCGAGTCCGTTTCGCGGCTTGATTTCGAAGGTGTCATAGGCGTCTGCATGAATGAACGCCTCCATTTGAAAGGCATCCCAGTCATCTGCTCCCGCGAATAATCCGAGTTCGTAACCCGCCTGTCTGAACAGGCGATTCATCGCGGGAGAGAAGCGAACGTCTGCGAGATAGAACCAAATCGCATCCAGGCCACTGACCAATGAGAACAACCCAAGAGAACTCGCGTTGCCACCGGAATGATGACGGCGCATCCAAAGCCCTCGCATGGCTTGATGATGAACATTGGGCATCACCGACGGATGGATCAGTTCGGAACGCAGCGATTCAATCACGACGAGAAGAATGTCGGGGGCCGTCGGTTTGGTTTCCTGAACCACGTTGAAACGAAAGCCCTGGGTTCGCCGCGCGACGTCCGCCGAGCTGAACTGTGGAACTGGATCAATGTCAGGTACTTTTGTTTCTGCGTTGAGAGTCAAGTCATCGAACCATCCGGTGACTCCGAAGGCATGACGTGACGGCATGGTTGCCATGTTGTGTTGAGTTGAAGGCCAAGTGGCCAATCCTGGCACCGCGGTTGCCAGGACTCCAAGCGTCCACGCGTAGGTTGCTGCACGGACGCTCATGTGGCGAGGCCGAGACTCGAGTGCTTGAGCGAGGAGTTGCACTCCCCGGAGACAGGCCCAACCCATTGCAAGCAATGCCGCGATTGCGAATGTCCATCGAAGCGTCATTTCAAGGGTGAGATAGGGCACCAGGCTCGGCACTCGCGTGGAGAACAGGTTCCATGCGTCGGCGGACACCAAGCGGATGCCAATCCAATGAAAGATCAGCAGGTCAGCCAGGACCCACATCCACCACAAAGTCATCGCCGCCAAGATCCATCGATGGCCAGATAGCTTCCAACGACCGAGATGCAGCAAGATCGCGACCGGGACAAATGCTTGAAAGACTCGCCACGCAGCGATGGAAAGGCCCGACTCAACCGGACTTGCCAACCGGTGCCCGCATGTCGTCACCAGCACGGCGGTTCCGACGAAGGTTGCCCACAGCAATTGTTGCCAATGCAAGCGAGCGTCGTCAGGAGGACTGGGTTGGGGTGACATTCGCTACGGCTGGGAGCGATCGGGTTCGAGGTCATGCCAGTCCCGCCGGAGATGGATCCAACCCCAAGTGGAAAGCGGAAGGTAGACGACCCCCTGCATGAATAGAAATGCGAGACTTACACCCATCGCACCATAGTGGAACCCAGCCCACCAGATAAGCAAACCGCTGATACAACACGCGATCAAGCTCAGAGTCAGATACGGTGATTTGCCGTGTGCATGGAGGTAGAGCCACTGGAACTCAAATACCAATGCCGTCCACAATCCAATGATGAGCATTGTTGTCGGAAGTACGGGAAGGAAACGATGTGCGTAGCGGAAATCGAAATAATCTAATCCAGCTACACCCAATACAAACACGCAGCCAAGCAGAGCCAGCAAACTAGCTGCGATCTTTCCAACTCGGAAATAAATCCGATCAAGTTCTTCGTAGTTTCGCTCCGCGATCAAGACGCCAAACCGAGGAACGCGCGTTCGCACCCAGGAGGAACAGGCCATTCGCATCGATTGTAAAATGTTCCAAGTCAATCCGAATTGCCCCGCAACGACTGAGTCTTGGTATCGGAACAACACCGGCAGCATGACATCAGCATTGAAGAAATTGAACAAGCCTTTCAGCATGAGTTTGGATTGAAAGGGCCAAATCTCTTTTCGCCAAGCGATCAAAGATCCGGTGGGGCGGCGAGCAAATGTCGCGGAGAATCTCGGGTATCTGCCGAACATCCAGCCGAGTTCGCAGATCAGGCGAATCGCGGTCGCCAACGCAGGGATCCAAAGCGCGGCTCCCAGCGGAATGGCGATCCAAACCGCGACGCTGCCTGCAATGCCTCGGACTAGGTTGAGCTTGTGGATCTCACGGACTTGGTCGCATCCTTCCAGTACTGCTAGAAAGGGGATGAGCGCGAAGGCGCAGGATGACAAGCCAACCAGTGTTAACCATGGGGCTCGCCAAACCAATTCGTCTGCAGCCACGTCGTCGGCAAAAAACCAGAGTCCAAACACGCCAGCCAGCAATCCGAAGGACATCGCGAGCCCTGCCTGCACCGCGATGGAGATGCGCATCAGATGAGTCAGTCGCGAGATGGAATCTTCGTCGCCGGTCAATCGTCTTTGTTCATCGAGGTCGAGTTTGCTCCAAAGATGGCTGGTCATCGTGACGATCGTTTGCGGGAACGCCAGTTCAAAGAACATTTGCAAACCCACAACGGACCAAAATGTCACGTAGAACCCCTGCATTTCCGGTGTGAAGTACTCGACCACCAGCCAAAGGGTGATCGGCCCGGAAAGAAATTGCCAGTAGCGGGTGGCAACGGCGTAGAAAGTGGCGCGGTCGACTTCCAAGCGATTCAGGAGTCGGCGTGGCCAGGAACGTTGAGGGGGCGGTTCATTGGATGTCATGAGGACATGTTTCTCCCCGTCGTTGGCTCGCAATGGAGGAGGCTGCAGCGGGTCGCGTCTGACTTTCGAGAAAGCCCCGCTGGAACGAGGGCTCGATCAGTGCATCGTGGGAAGCGGTGATTCGGTAGAGAGATTGGGGAGCGAAATGGGGGGACGAAGCCCGCCCCAAGAGTCTGGACGCTCTGGCAGGATGATCGAATCACGCGTTGGGAGTTTGCTTTTGTTTTCAATCGATCCGATGTCGTGCTAGGATATTGCGACGCAGAAAATGATCTTGTTTTGGCTGTTTCTCAGAGATTGACCCGTCCGAAGGAACCTCATGGTACCCGCCGTAGACCAAATGCGAAGACGATTGATTCGTCCGAGTTCGATTGGGGTGACACGCAAGTTGTTTTGCCTGGCCTTCGTCGGCGTTGCGCTGGCAAGTTCGTTTGGGAACGCCGCGTTCGGGTACACACCGGATGATCCCGAAGTCCAGGCGATGGTCGATAGCGGCATTCAGATGATGGCCGCGAAGCGAAATGAACGGACTTACTATGCTCTAACGACAGTTCATGCCGGGGGGTTCGGTGAGCATGCTTTGACTGGTTACGCTGCCATGAAGGTCAACCATGACCCAACGGACCCGGTGGTGCAGCAAGGCGTTGCTTCGGCACTCCGGCTGGTTTCCAAGTTGGGTGAAAAAGACCCTGGTGGGCACAGCAGCAAATCCGTGTACGCCGTTTCGACCGCGACACTCGTTCTCGCGGAAGTGGATGCGGATAAATACAAATCCGAGTTGAAGCGGATTGACCAGTATTTTCGCAATGCCCAGTACACCAATGGCGCGTATGGATATGTGGGCGAAAAAACGGGCGATGTCTCGCAGACCCAATATGCCATGTTGGCCCTGTGGACACTGGACCGGGCTGGCATCGAGATCGATTACAAGGGTGTGGCAGCGACTGTGAGTTGGTTGCTACGGGTACAGGATCAGCGTGGAGGGTGGCCTTACCAAGGGAACGATCCTGGGCACTACAAGCGAGTGAGCCAAGGGGGGGTGACGCCGTCGATGGCAGTGGCTGGCGGAAGTGCCCTCTTGATTGGCAGCGACATCTTGCGGATGTGGGGCGACAGTTTGGCGGGAGACGAGTCCCCCTTGGTTGGTCTGCCGAAGGCAGTGAAAGAATTCAAACCTGGTCAGAAGCTTCGCAAAGCGGAGAGGCCGAAGTTGCCCAAAGACCCTGTCATCAAGGCAATTGGAGATTGTGACAACTATTTGAAAAGCAATTCGCCGGACCCTGGAATCAAGACAAGCAAATGGCCTTACTACCAGCTCTACACTCTTGAACGCTATGAAAGTTTTCGAGAGCTGGCACTGGAGTCGCAGATCAATCCCAGCCCGGCTTGGTACAACAGTGGCGTTCGTTATTTGCAAGGCGAGCAGAAAGAAGGTGGCTGGCCTGGCGCTTTTTACACCACCAGTTCAGTGAACACTGCCTTCGCTGTTTTGTTTCTGATCCGAAGTACTAAACGTTCGATCGCGAAGGCGAGCTCTGGGGTGCTGGCGGGCGGGCAAGGTTTGCCAAAAGACACGACCAAGATTCGCCGGGAGGGTTCGCAAATCAAAGGTGAGCCAGTGGGGGCGTCGGTCGTTGACTTGCTATCGGCTCTGGAAGACGACGGCAATGAAGCTTTGGAAGGCAAGTCATTGCCCGAAGACATGCAGCTTTCCAACGATCCGAAGGAACGTCGTGCCCAACTCGACCGGCTCGAACGGTTGGTTCGCGGCAGCCAGTCATTTCAAGCGAGACGAGTGGCCGCTCGATTGCTTGGGAAGAGCGACGAAGTTCGTGTGGTTCCAGCCTTGATTTTCGCCTTGAGCGACCCCGATCTTTCTGTGCGTCGATATGCACGCGACGGTCTGAGATTCATCAGTCGGAAGTTTGAAGGGTTTGGGATGCCAGACAAGCCGACGGAGGTTGAGCTGAGGAAGGCAGAGAATGCTTGGAAGCAATGGTATCTGACGGTGAATCCCAAGCACGTCTTTGTCGAGTATTAAGCCAGTCGGCAGGGATGAATTGGGAAGCTCCAGGAGCTGTAGGTTGTTCGCCCCGAGGATGCCTGGGGACCGTGCCCAATGCAAATGGCTCGCTCGCTGATAAAACTCCGCATGCTTGCTCAACAAGGATGTGACGGTGCCTCAGGCGGCTTTCGATCAGCCGCCTGAATGGAAGCGTGGATCCAACGGCTGAGATCGGCTGCCACACGTTCCGTTTGGTGGTGTTCGTCGAGGTAGGCGTCCACGCGAGGCCAATCGATCTGCGTCGCAGCTTCGCCTGCTCGCCCAAGTAGCTTTTCAATGGCGTGGGGCATCGCATCGATCGACTCGTTGCAGGAGATTCCTGCACCCGACCGCGCTAAGAACTGATCGTGATCAGAAATCGAGACGATTGGGGTGTGGGAGGCGGCGGCCTGAAGCAGCACATTCGGGAAACCTTCGTGTTCAGGATTGCCTGTTGATACAAAGACCTTTGCCCTTTGGAACGTGGCGGGCATTTGGGCAAACGGGACCCGGTCGATCCACTCCACATTGGTGGGGGCGTTCCGACGGAGATCAGCCTCGAGTTCAGCATCAAATGGGTTGGCGATCATCTTGATCGTCCGATGTGGAAGCGTTTTTGCAATTTCCAGCATCAGTCGAGGGCGTTTGTGGAAGTCGTCAAATCGTCCTATCCAAAGGATGTCGAAAGGTTCGCTCACCGATTCGGGTGACGGGGGGTCGATGGGTGGCCGCCAATGAAAGCGGTCAATGGGATTGCGAGCGAGGTAGCCATCGCGGTGAAACACGTCTCGGAGGCGATCCAGTTGCCATTGGCTTTGCACAACCACATGGTCGCTTTCCAGTAATGCAAAGCGACGCGACGTGGCTGATTCGCCACACTCATTGTGGTACTCTTCTGCGGAGGCCAGTCTGTCTTCGACTCCTGAGTTGGAGCGAATGCAGACGAAACTTGGGGTTCCTGTCGCCCGAGCAGTTGCGACGACCCGCGAGCTCGCCCCGTTGATCCCGAATGTGATCCATGCATCCATGGATTGCCCAGCAAGGTTTGGATCTGGTTGGCAATCGCCTGGATCACGAGATCGAAACGGGCGAGTCAAACCGAGCAGCGGGATCTGCCACAGCAGATTGGGAGAGAAACGTTTGAGCCGTCTTTGGCGAACGTCGATGCTGTCACCAACGTCGTGTCGAATCGCTCGGAACCGATCCACACAGACCTGCAGGTGAACGTCGCTAACTTGATGTGGCCATGGGGCATTGCCGTTTCGGCTTTGTGACGCCGCAACAAAGCACGTTACGTGATTGTGCTTTTGTTTGGCGAGCCCTCGTGCCAACGTCCACATGGCCGTTTCCATGCCGCCAAAAGTTTTGCCAAAGGTGTGTTTTCCTTTGGTCCTCGTTTGCTCAACGATGCACGGAAGTGCGCCCCAGGCGACCATTCCGATTCGGATGGGCGATCGTGTGTTGGTCATCTTGCAACGCTCCGTCGCAGAATGGTTGGCTTTGCCTTGTTCCATTCAAGCCAACGTTTGCCAGAAGTTTTTTCCGGTCTGCTGACCTTTTATCATGAAACCACCGGAGGCAGGCAAGCTGATCATCGACTCGGGTTTGGATGACAGGAATTGGTCACAAGCCTTGGTTGCGCCCGGGCAGAAAGCAGAGCCATAGTCATCGCACAGCAAAATCCCTCCATCATTCAGACGCTCATAAAAGAACTCAATGCTGTCCTTGGTGGGTTCGTGCAAATCGACATCGATATGAACGAAGCTAAACGTGAGGTCTTGGATGTCTTGGAATCGATCTGGTATCCAACCCGGGTAGTAAGCTGTCTGTTCAAACTCTTTGAGTCGTTCTTGGACCCCGTTCAGGCCGAAACTCAAGTCGCCTCTGGTCCAATGTTGTCCGTCTTCGGATCCTGGCTGTGAGATTCCCTCAAAAGAATCAAACATATGGTGTTGTTTGCTCAGTGGACTGCTCCGGTTGGCGGCGCAGATCAACCAAGATGAGTCACCTTTGTAGACCCCGCATTCCACCGTATCGCCTGGCACGTTGTCCGATAGTCGGAGGAGCTGCGCAAGCATCATTCGGTTGTGAGTGTTCATGCCTTTCAACTGCCCGGTGGATTCCAAGTACTGATTGAAATCAGAATCCTTGCACCAATCGGAATCGGGCCATGTGAGCCTGTATCCCGGCACGAGTTCCCATGCGACCCGCTGCAACGCTTCCAACCGCTTGCCAATCGTGTCGTGATCGCGATAGAGTTCTCGGACAATCCGTGCGGCGGTTTTCAGTTTTGCTAGTCGGTTTTTGGGCATCGGTGAATCGGAAACCTATGGGACGTGGCGAGAGCGGTTGATCGCGGCAAAGTCGTTGCGAAAATTTTTTACGGAGGTCGATGGACGGTGAACCGCGTTCACAGCGCCATTCTATCGACTGGGGGCAAGAGTCAAAGCTGCAAGCTGAATTCGTCCTGTGAGGACGGAGTCATGGCGAGCAATCGGTCTGCGAAAAACGTCGCGGTGATACGCTGGTTCTGCGGTGGCGTCACGAGCCCAATGCAGTGAGTCTCGGTGATTCGCCAATTCTGGGAT
>NZ_JBICHO010000065.1:0-23608 GCF_043100905.1 Rhodopirellula sp. JB055
ACGCTTCTTCCAATGACATTTCGACATCGGGATCGGTGTACGGTTTGATCGCGTCGTCATAAACCCGTGTCCACACCGGAGTCATCACAAACAGCGTCATGAACAATGCAACGCTGGTCATCACTTGGCTGGGCGGCAAAGACTGCAGTCCGATCGCTTGTCGCAACAAACCGAGCACGATGATGATGCGGACATAGCACGTCGTCATCAACAAAATCGCTGGTGCCAACGACAGCACCGTGAGCAGCAGCATGACCTGCAGGCTGCCCGCCAATCCCTCGGGACTGGTCCACTCATCGGGACCGCCGGCGATGAAATCGAGCGGTGCTCGATCGGTGGGTTCCGGTTCCTCCATGTTTTCCGGGCCGCCGATGGCGTCCACCGGTGTTCGTTCGAGGACTTCCGGATTGGCAACAGTCGCTTTGCTGGGCAAAGGGTCGTTGGGGCGAACAATCCGCGGTTCGGTTTGCTGTGCTGCAACCTCCGCTCCCATCGCAAGCAGGCATGCCGCAGCGCAAACGCTGGCTAGCAAGCACCGAACGACGATGGCACTCACCATCAACCGCCGATCGCGTTCGTTCACTCGAGGACGATTCAGTCGGGCAAACACAGCCAAAGCCACGGGAAATTGGAGAGCACCCAGGTTCGCCGAGCCACACGCTCGACCGTTCCGAGTCGCGACTTTAGAAGAATTTGCCATTTCGCCGAAAGTCAGATTCTGAGGCAGGCAGTCTCCGCCCGAGATCCGCGGACTTTGGCGTCGCGATTCCACATGCTTCCTCTAGAAAACACGCCCCACCGCCCCATATCCTGACCGCAAGGGGCCTCCAAATCCCGAATCGGAACTTTTCGTCCGCCAAAGGGTTGAAACCATGTAGGCTGGAGACCGATGCGGTCCGATCGATCGAAAATCGCCTCCCTGCGGCTAACGCTCTCTCATCTCGTCTCGTCACTCAGACATTGCCATGCTCACGAGCCCATTCACAATCCGATTGCTGCTCATTCCCGCCCTCGCTGTGCTGATGGCCTTGCCAACCATGGCCCAGCCCCCTGGAAGGGGAGGTCCTGGCGGTGAATTCGGCGGCGGCCGCGGCGGATTTGGCGGTGGGGGCGACCGAGGGGGTCGTGGCGGCGGAGGCGAACGCGGCGGTGGCGAACGTGGCGGAGGCGAACGCGGAGGCGGAGGCGATCGTGGTGGTCGCGGAGGCGGCGGCCGAGGTGGCCCCGGCGGCGGTTTTGATCCGAGCAGCATGCTGTCTCGTCTGGACCGCAACGGAAACGGCACCTTGGACCCTGACGAACAACAAGGTCCCGCTGGATTCCTGATCCAACGGCTCTCGGCGTCGGATTCCAGCATCAAAGCTGGTTCGCCTATTCCGCTGTCCAAATTCAGCAGCGCGTTTGAAAAGATGCGGAAAGAACGCGAGGGCGGTGGCGATTCAGGCGGAAACGACAACCGTCGTGGCACCAACCGTGACACGGACGAGATGGAATTGGAAATGTTGGTCCCCGGATTCGGTTTGGAAATCGAACCCGTGTTGGTTCCTGGTTTCGGTCCCGCCGCTGAGATTCTGGTGACTCCCACAACGGAAGATGACCGTAAAACCGCTCGCGAAACCTTGTCTCGCTACGATCGCAACAAAGATGGCCAACTTGGAAAGGACGAAATTTCGAGCCGCTTCTGGGGCAATCCCATGGACTTCGACCGCAACGGAGACGGCAAACTTTCAGAAATGGAACTGGCAACCCGACAAGCCGTTCGCCGGGGCAACGAAGAAGCTTCTCGCAACGATCGCCGCGACGACCGGCGACGCAACGACGATGACGATCGAGACCCAGTCGAGGTCGATTTTGGTGGCCGCAAATCGTACCGCGTGCAACCATCCGGTTCTGCCGAGGGAATGCCAAGCTTCTTCGCGCAGCGCGACCTCAATCGCGACGGTCAAGTGTCGATGAACGAGTACACCAGCGAGTGGAACAACGATCGCATCAAGGAATATTATCGCTGGGACCAAAACCAAGACGGAGTGATCACGGAATCCGAAGTTCGCCAAGGCGTGGACGCCGGTGCGGTCGCAACAGACGCTCCCCTGGGGCGTTCGATGTCGGGATCGTCATCCACCGCTCGCTCCAGCGGTACCAAACCCAGCAGCAGTGGTTCCGGCCGCGCCCCCGCGACGGATGGCCCGCCACCGTCTGAAAAACAACTGAAATACGCCGCGACCATCATCGGACGCTATGACAAAAACAGCGACGGAGCCCTGACGGCGAGCGAATGGAAAACCATGTTGCTCAGCCCCGCTGGTGCGGACGCCAACGGCGACGGTCGTGTCACCGTTCAGGAATACGCCCAGCAAATGGCCAACCGCTCGAAACGCTGACATCAACTTCGCATCAGCGATCGAACCACACAGGTCACTCGCATGCGTTGCATCGGGTGACCTGTTTCGCACAGTTCTTCCTACCTACGCTAGGGTTGCCGGATGGCCCCTGCTGACCTGCTTAAACCAAGACTTGGTTCAACTCGTCGTTGATCGCACGAGCCGAGCGAAGGTTTTGGAACACGCACCCGCACTCGCACCGATCGTCTTCCGTGCGACGGAGCCAGATCACGGTCACTGTCCCGCTCACGCCTGATGGCGTGCTGATCAGCAATCGTTCCGACGGGTCGACTTGACCGAGCAATGTGATTCGCATCCCCGAGGCGGAGCAATCTTCCAGCACGACGTCATGAACGTCCGGCTTGCCATGTGCACGGCGGACTCGAACGGGCATCCCGACCTGCATCCGTTCTTCTTCCCGGCGAGTGATCAACCCGCCTCCCACCATTTGGTCGATCAGTTCGGGCTCAATGGGTCGTCGAAAGCGGAATCCAAACGTGTTGGATCCAACCGAAGTTTGCTGATTCCAACAAAGCCGGCCGGCAACTTCCAACTCAATTCCCAACGTCGGTGCATGAATGCAGAGTACGGCGATGGTGACATTGGAATCTTCTCCCAATTTCGCTCGCACCGCGCAGCCACCTTGGCTGAGATCCGCCAATTCGCATTCGTATTCCTTCACCATCTCGTCGCGAAGGATCACGACAACAGAGTGCAATTGGTCTCGATTCTTCGCATGAAAACGATCACTAGCTCGTTTTTGGGCATTTGCGTCACGCGTCATGAGTCTTTGGGAGAGGTTTGAGAATCGTGGGGGCAGTACCATCTGTGAAACCCTACGTCATGAAACCTCCGGGGGGGGAAAAATCCGCACTCCTCGTGAACCTGTAACGATTTTGCCGCTTGTCCCACCGCTGCAACTGGCGTGACTCGATCGGAAGGCAAAATCATCACAACCGGACCGAGAGACAATCCGATGACACAGGTGTCGAACATCATCCCGCTGTTGATCGAGTCCTATGTTGCGTCCCAGTCGCCCTCGTTTTGTCCCTGCGAACCGCCGTGCTGACGTTGCGCAGCGCCGACGTTCCAGGACGTTGACGATGATTGGATTGGTGCAGCTGACACTTTGGGCGTCGCCCGTGTTCGCTCAGACCACCCGAACCAACCAATTCGTATCTGGAACGCCCGCTTTTTCCAGCGAAAGCATCGCAGCGGCGCCCGAGGTCGCGACCGCTCGATTGATGCTGCCTCAATCGGATTCGCGAATGGTCAAGCAACCGGTCTCCGAGACACCACTCGATTCCTGGACGCCTCCCCAAAAGTCTGCACCATCCGAAGTCGCTGGTTTCTCAGCCAACGCTCCAGTCGGTCCCGACCAGAACAACTTCGAGCCGTTCCGCCCCAACGGAATGAACGCGCCGCAGGCATTTAGCCAGCCTCAAAGCGAAACCAGTTTGCAACCAGCACTGACACAGCCCAACCTGGCCCCCAGCGAGGTTCGAATCGCAATGCGACCGGGCCCCCAATCCGCGACCACCGACGCTATCTCGTCGGCGTCGTCCACGGATTCTTCTGCTCGAAGTCCCCGGCCACAACGATTGCCCGCCACATCGGCAACGGAAAACACCGCCGCGAATAATTCGGGATCGACGAGCCATGCGGTTCCGCCCGCAGTCGCGCCGCAACACTCCACGGATACGATCGATCGAGACGTTGCCAACCAACGTTTCCTCAAAGCAATGGCAAAACGCCGAGCTGCGGAACGAGCCCGTGCGCCCGTTTCGCCACCTGCCGCCACATCCGGCATGTACTTGGCAACCCAAACGGCGAAATCCAAACTCGACGAAGCTTGGACGCACTTCCAACAAGCAGAACTGGAATACAGCTCCGCAGCTTACGCGTCAGCAGAAACGTCGGCCTGGAAGACACTGCAATTGGCCGCCGAAGCCATTGACTTGCACGACCAGCACACCCGTTCGCGTTCCGCCATTGAATCGACGCAAAGAATCGCGACGGCAACGTCTTGTTCTGCGGTTCAGCAATTGCAATCGGGGAGAGACGCACTGAACGAAGCTCAGGACTTTGTGGGCCCTTATGCGACTAGCGATCCAGACTCGATTGCTCGCTTGGCACGATCACACCGCACACCAGTCGTTCGCGAAGGCCTTCCTCTTCGCGGCCGAACCACCGCGCCGCAGGCCAAGCTTCCGACCACACCCAAGGATGACCTGGGATGGTACACCGAAATGTTGGTCGAAAGCTCCGACGGAGCAGCGGCCACCATCCCGACGGCAACCGAAGCCATTGATCGGTACCTCGATTTGGCTCGCATGGAACTCAGCGAAGTCGCCGGCAAAAGCCTGCTCGCCGCACAAGCAATGGACCTGCTCGCGGCCATTCGTCTTGGCCGAGGCGAGGCGTCCCAGTTGCCCGGCCCATCCGCCATCTGCTTGCGAAGAGCGGCGGTGCAGGGGCAGAGCAACAACCCAGACTTGGTCGCCAAACTCGGTTTCCACCTCGCCGAAGTGGGCTTGGTCGAAGAAGCGAGCTGGGCCCTGCAGCATTCATTGACGCTGCGGTACGACCCGCAAGTGCTGAACAAACTCAATGAACTGCAAGCGATGACGCCATCGGCCAGCACCGTGTTGAAGGGAGCTCCTATCCGGTCGCAAGCCCAAACCAAACGCACGCCCGACGTCGTGACGATGACGCCCGAACAATTCGCGTCCGTCTCTCGAAGTGTGATCCCGGCACAAGGCACACAGATGCACGCTGCCGCGAATTCCGTTCCAGCCCGAAGCGTCTCGACACGGAACATTTCGACCAACTCATCCCCCGACGCTCAACCGGCCAGCTACCGACACTCAAGCACGCCACCGGCAACCGCATCGCTAGGACAAACTCATTCGAGTGCTCGACCGAACTCGAATGAATCAACCAAATCACAAGAAACAGCGACGCGAAACAGTTCCCGTTTCTTGCCTCAACTCAAAAAGTGGTGGTAAGACCATGAAGTTGTTTCTGATTCTGTCGTTGCCCACGTTGTTACGCCCCGCGTTTTCAACAGCGATGCTGTTGCCTCGCCTCCAAACGGGTTGGTTCGTCATTGCGTTGACACTGACCATGGCTTGCTTGCAACTTTCCAGCGTCCACGCACAAGTGCGTTCGGGTGAACTGTTGCCTGCCACCAATGCTCAACGGGTTCCCGTGCCAACGCTGACAACGGTTCCGCATGCTTCCACCTACAGGTCATGCCAATCGTGCGGCACGCACATGGTGCAAACAGCGGAAGGTTACGGATGTCCCAAATGCATGTTGGGTGTCGACTGCGCCACCGCATGCGGCAGCGAGGCTCGTTGGCAAGACATGAAACCGATGGACTTCGACAAATACGGACCAGGTGGCTACACCGGCCCAGCCCGCCTGCGTCATTTGGCGAAATACCATGTTCGTCCCGGCGACCAACTGCAAATGGTGTACTTGGTCACACGTCGGCAGGAAGCGGGACAGTATCGACTGATGCCCGGCGACCAAGTTTCAATCGAATCGATCGCCGACGAAGACTTGGACCGAGGAACGCTCGAAAGCGGACTGCTGATCCAACCCGATGGAACCATCACGGTGCGTTTGCTCGGACAAGTCCAAGCGGCAGGATTGACCGTCACCGGTCTGCGTGAATTGCTTGAACGCGAATACAAAGCGTTCTACGACGACCCCGCGATTGACGTCACTCCCGTTCGCACCAACACCCTGGCAGAAGACATCCGCGCCGCCGTGGGTGGACTCGGCGGGTTCACCGCGCAAGCCATCACGACGACGGTCATGCCCGACGGACACGTACGACTGCCGGGCATCGGGCAAGTCAGCGTGCAAGGGTTCACTCTCGAACAACTCAAACGCGAGATCAATCTGCGTTACGCGGAAGTCGTCGTTGGATTGGAAGTCGAACCCATTCTCACTCAGCAAGCGCCGCACTTTGTGTACGTGCTCGGACAAGTCGGACAACCTGGGCGGCAAGAGATCACGGCGCCGACCACCGTGCTCGGCGCAATCGCGTCCGCGGGCGGACACTTGCCCGACGGCAACCTCCGACAAGTCATCGTGTTCCGCCGCGCCGAAGATTGGCGATTGATCAGCACGATGCTGGACCTCAACGGGGCCATTCGCGGCAAACGCCCCACGCCCGCTGACGAAATCTGGGTTCGAGATGGCGACGTGATTGTCATTCCCGATCGCCCGATCACCGTCTTCGGTGACTTTGTGCGTCAAGTCTTCACGGAAGGCGTCTACGGCATCGTCCCGTTCGGCGGATTCTCCATCAGCCAAGAAATCGGGAATTAGAAGCTCCTAGCTCCTAGCTCCTAGCTCCTAGCTCCTAGCTCCTAGCTCCTAGCTCCTAGCTCCTAGCTCCTAGCTCTCGTGCTCGTGCTCGTGCTCGTGCTCGTGCTCGTGCTCGCAACTCGCAACTCGCAACTCGCAACTCGAAACTCGCAACTCGTCGCTCACCTATTCCGGCGGCGTGTCGATCAGCGGATCGAATCGGCTCCAGCAGCGGACCAGAACCCAACCGGCGAGCGCAGCGACACTCCACACGGCAAACAATGTCCCCGCAAAGGCCGCTGGTCCCACCCAAAATGTCGGCAAAATGCGTTCGCACAACATCACGTAGCTGATCAGTGCGATCGGAGCGACGGCCAGCATCAATCCTTTCCAAAGGAACGTGATCTTGGCTCGGATCACCATCGCAATGCCTTGCGCATGCACGTGATGCGGGAACGCCAGGAACAATGCGTTCTCAACCGCGAAAGTCACGACAGCCAGCGATGGCAGTGCCAAGAACAACCAAACGGTTTGCCATTTCGACGGTGTCGCGATCCACGCCCCAAGGGCCAGCGTGCTCCACTGGAACAGCACCGTGATCGCGACAGGAACACTCAGCATCCCCACACACATCGCGACGTTCCCGAGAGGCAACGAGCGGACCAAGAACATCCGTTTCAAATCACGACGAAAATCGATCTGCAACGCCGGCGGTGCGAGCAACAACGAGCTCAAAGCAATTCCACCGATCACAAACACCCATTGCTTGGTCGTTTGGTCGGTGAGCAAAGGCGAAAGAGACAACGCCATCGGAATCGCGAAACTGACGATCACGTTGGGCAAATATCGACGAACGCATTGCAATTGCCGAACGATCAATCCCGACATCCCACGAGAGCGTTCCGGGAACCATCTGGCCAACGCGTCTCCGAACTGCTGAATCCACGTCTTTCGCAGCGCCCGCGACGCGACGCTCAATGTCGCCGTCATCGGACGACTGGCATTGTTTTCCAACAATCGCAATCGCTGCCGTTCGGTTGCAATCCGTCGATCGGACGACCAAGCGTCCACGCGGACCAGAGTCTCTGCCAACGCCAGGATGACTGCGACCGCGATCAATGCCATCAACGTCAACGAGACCGACGGTGCAAGCGATCCGAACACCAACCACGGTTGAGCAGACGCCACCGAGGCGGCCGGCAACAACGCGAAGGCCATGATCTGGATCCACGCTGATCCGGCGTAGTTTCCAACTTCAGACATCGCCGACAACACATACATCACGGGGTCACTGCCCGGCGGTGTGGACTGCCAGACTTGAACACCAAGCTGGAACGCCATCGCCATTCCGACGAACAAGCTGATCGTACAACCCAGGCGTCTTTCGCCGGGTCGCAACGCATCGATTCCGTGAGTGATCACGCGTCGAATCATTTCCAACGCAATCAATGCCAAACAGATTCCGATCAACAACAACGGCAGAAACTCCGCGTCTCGCCAAAGCACCACACCGAGCAAAGCCGTTTTGGCGGCCGCTGACGGCACCGCAGACATCGCTTCTCGCAACACCATCGTGCGTCGGGCCACCGGGCCTCCGCCCAACCACAATCGGTCGGCGTCCGTCCACGTTTCCGCGTCGGGTTCCAGCGTCGGTTTCGCCCACAAGTGTTTGACGGTGTGATACATCGCGTACAACACCATCCCACCGGACAACCACAATCGAAGTTGTTCAGGGTCGTTGGCTTCGCGGCGAGACAACAGCGTGAGTCCGGCAAACAAATACGCCGACACAAATGCAATCGAAAGCAACGACGCGACGGCTTGGCGAGGCGAGAACATTCGCTTCCAAAATCGCTTCACACGAAAGCGAAACTGCGCTCGCGATAGATACCGCAGTCCATCCAGCGAATCGTCCGGCAACAACCATTCACTCAAACGGTTCGGCTGGGTGGCGCGACCGGCAGTGTGTCCCGACGCACTCATGGCACGTTGATCACAGACGTGGATGTATTCGCGGGGATTGGATCGAGCGGAGCACCTACCGACGTGGAATCAGCCATGGGCGGCGACGTCATGATCACAGTGTCGCCCGCGGTGCTCTTCGCCTCGTTCTCGGTGGGCTTCATCACAGCGAAGAACGCTTCTTCCAATGAATTCGTTTGTGGGAACTCGTTTCTGAGGCCCAAAGTTGTCCCGTGGTATCGAACCAACCCGTTCTGCAGCAACCAAACTTGGTCGCACACATCGCCGATCATCGCCAACAAATGGCTGCTGATGATCACGGTACGGCCTTTGCGGACAAATTCTCGCACGGATTCCAACAGCACACGGATGCCGGGCGGATCCAGTCCCGTCAAAGGCTCGTCCAACAACAGGACTTGAGGTCGGATCAGGTAGGCGCACGCGACCGCCAATTTCTGCCGCATGCCTCGCGACAAGGACGTCACCATCGAGTCGTATTTGCTGAGCAATTCGAAACGCTCCAGCAGTTCGATGGCCGTGCGTCGATGGTCTTCGATCTGATACAACCGGGCGATGAAATCCAGGTGCTCGCCCACCGTCAGGTCGTCAAACAGTGGCGGATCGTCCGGCACGTACGCAATTGTTCTTTTGTGGCGGACCGGATCCGAATCAGGCGAAAAACCATTGATTCGAATCTCCCCGGCAGTGGCGGGCAACAGCCCCGCCATGCAACGCAAGGTCGTCGTTTTGCCCGCACCATTGGGACCGACCAATCCGCATACGACTCCCGCCGGGATCGAGACCGTCACGTCCTTGACGGCGATCGTATCGTCATAAAGCTTTTGTAAGTGAGTCAGCTCGATCATCGGCCGGTGCCATGTCAGGGAAGAACGCCTCTGAAGGACGCTACCCCATGCAGAGTGTCACCGCGGTGAACCTCTGTCTCGGAACGCGTCTCGTTTCCTATCCTCGGACCGACTGTACGTTTTGGCGCGATTACGAACGCTCATTGCCTCCTCGAGATGTGCCGCGCTGCTCGTCCACTCCCCCTTCGATTGAATGTCATTGAATTCCCCCCGACCGATCTCCTCGCCGTACGCCTCCGTCGTTGTCGACGCGGGGCAACGATCTCCGACGGCGGGACGTTCCGCCTGGGAACCGTTGCGGCAACCGATGTTCCGCCTGTTTTGGATCGCCTCGCTGGCGTCCAACTTGGGGACATGGATCCACGAGGTCGGTGCTGGTTGGCTGATGACGACCTTGGACGCCACCCCAGAAATGGTCGCCGCTGTTCGAACCTCCATGGCGTTGCCGATCGTCTTCTTGGCCATCCCGGCCGGCGTCTTGGCAGACCGAATTGACAAACGCAACCTGCTGATCGGAACCCAGTCAATTTTGCTATGCATCACCGCGATGCTGGCCGTCACCACTGCCACGGGCGTCATCACGGCGTGGGGACTGCTGGTGATGACATTTGTGATCGGATTGGGCATGGTCGTCCACGTTCCCACTTGGCAATCCGCAATCCCTGAATTGGTCCCTCGCTGGCAAATCAGCCGAGCGGTGGGATTGGGCAGCATCAGCTTCAATCTGGCTCGGGCGGTTGGCCCAGCCATTGGAGGCGTCTTGATCGCGGTGCTCGGCATCTGGAGCACATTTGCAATCAATGCGGTTTCATTTGCCGGCGTGTTGATGGTGTTGATCCGCTGGAAACGCAACACGACCGAAACCAGTCGCGGTCGATCGTTCTTTTCTTCGATGCGGCAGGGCGTCCGCTATGTCATTTGGAAACGCACGATGCGCCACGTAATGCTAGGTGTTGTCCTGTTTGTGTTACCCGGCAGTGCCCTGTGGTCGCTGATGCCGTTGTATGCCAAAACCGCGCTCGGCTGGGGAGCCCAAGGGTTCGGGATCCTGGTGGCGATGATCGGCATCGGCGCCGTGACGGGGGCTTCCTTGTTGCCGCGAATCCGATCGCGCCTCGGATCTGACCGGACCATTGCCGCCGCAATGACCCTCTACGCCGCGGGTATGCTGACGTTGAGCACCGAACCCATGTGGCCAATCTTATTGTTGGCGACGTTGGTGATGGGATGCGGTTGGATGGCAACCCTGACGACCCTGAACGCCACCGCTCAAATCACATTGCCGAGACGCTTGCGAGCCCGCGGGATGGGGTGTTACTTGACCATGATGGCCGGATCGATGTCGCTCGGATCTTTCGTTTGGGGGCAAACCGCGGGTGCCATCGGCATGTCCGGCGCCATGCTCGCCTCCGGAATCGCCATGCTCCTGACCGCCGGCATCAGCTTGCTGCTTCCCCTCGCCGCATCACTCGATGACGCCTAACGGCTTTCATCCTTGTGGCGTCCGTTCGCCAGCGGCGTTCATTCGCTGCGTAGGCCATGTCTCACATGGCGATGGGTGATACGCCGACAGAACCAAACTTCGAGAAAAAGCGTCGCTTGGTGTGCACGCCTCGCTTCTTGCGAAGCATCGGCGCGATCGCCAGGTTCAACCTGGACTACATCGTGACTCCATCCACGCCGCTCGTGGATCGATCGATCGCACAATCGATTTTACGCGAATCACTCGGGTGGTTGCGGGTAAGTCTTCTTGGCCCAAGCTGCTGCGCCCAACACACCGGCGTCATCCCCCAGTTTCGCGGGTTTGACCTCGAAGCGATCTTTGTAAACCGGCATCACGTTTTCACGCGCCGTTTTTCGGACCGTGCCGACGATCAGGTCTTCCATCGCTTCGACCAACCCACCGCCCAAGATGATCGTGTCAGGGCAGAGCAGGTTGACGACATTGGCCACGCCGTAACCCACCGTGACACTGGCCGATTCCACCAAGTTCTTGATCGCCTTGTCGCCGTGCTTGATGGAATCCGCCAAAGCGCCGCTGCGGATGTCAGCCAAATCCGTTCCAGCGTCCTTCAGCAGCGCGGGTGCCTCGCCTCGGTAGGCAGCTTTCGCCGCCTCAGAAGCGATTGTCAATCGGCTGGCTTCCGCTTCCAAGGTCCCCGACATGCTGCTGCCACTCAAACGCGCCCCGCTGCTGATTCGAGTGTGCCCGATCTCCATGCAAGAGATTCCGGCACCATGAAGAATCTGCCCTTCGTAGACGCAACCGCCACCGATGCCTGTGCCAGGGAACACGCCCACCGCACAACGGCTGCCCTTGGCAGCGCCGAACAGAAACTCGCCGTACACGCCCGCGTCCACGTCATTGAGCACGGTCGCAGGGCAGTCAAATTCCTTTTCCAAGAATGCCTGAATATCGACGTCATCCCAACCCAAATTGGGCGTCATTAGGATCCGTCCCTTCTTCAGATCGATTGGGCCCGGACATCCAATTCCAATTCCCGCGATCCGGTCAACGTCCAGATCGTTTTCATCAAGCAGACGTTGGATCGTCGAACCAATGCGAGCGATGCCACTGTCAGATCCTTCGCGTCCTCGCGTTTTACGGCGACGGCGTCCAAGTTCTTTGAATTCGTGGTCGTAAGCAACGGCCAGCATTTTGGTGCCGCCGAGATCAAAGCCGATCCAGATGTCTTTCAAGGGAAATTCCGTGGTTGATTGAGGTAGGCGACAGGGAAGAATACAAACTCGGTGTCGTCACGCCACGATTCGATCGTGTCCCGACATTCGAGCCGATTGCCCCTGCGTTACTTTTTCGATTTCAATTTTTCAATGTCGCTGGCAACCGCTTCCAGTTGCGTTTGCAAACCAGCCAACGATTCTCGTTCCTTTTGAACAATATCGGCTGGAGCTCGGCTGACAAAGCTTTCATTGGAAAGTTTGTTCTGTTTCCCGCTGATTTGCCCGGTGAGTTGGCCCTGAAGTTTTTCCAGACGTGCCAATTCGGCTTCCACGTCAATGAATTTTTCCAGGTCCACGTGAACATCCACGTCCACGTCCGGCAGCGCCAAGTGAGCGTCGGTCTCAAACGCCGCCGTGCCAGGGCCAATCGATTGCACGTCCGCACCCGCCAACGCACCAAAGTATGCCGTCATCGGTTGCAGCAACTCCTTCGATGATTCACTGCAACGAATCGCGGCCGGAACGGTCTCTCTCGGAGCAATGTTTTGGCTCGCGCGGATCTGACGAATCGCAGCCACAATCTGTTGGAACTCACTGAACTGACGTTCGATCTGCGAATCATGATGTGACACGTCAGCCACCGGGTAACTTGCCGTCATCACAAACGGGCCGACTTCCACCGGTTCCGGCACACCGCGTTTAGGAGCGATCTTGCCAAGATGGCTCCAAACCGATTCGGTCACAAACGGCATGATCGGATGCAACAACCGCAGCAACTGATCCAACCCATGGGCGATCACATTCTGTGCGATCTGACGCTGGGAATCATCGGACAACCGAGGCTTCGCGATCTCAACATAGAAACTACAGAACTCGTCCCACGCGAAGTCATACAACACGCGAGCGGCTTCCCCGAACTGGTAACGTTCGATCGCATCGCCAACGGTTTGTGTCACCGTCGACAATCGCGACAGCAACCACCGGTCTTCGATGGGAAGCGACGCCACATCGAGCGAGGTTGGTTCGAAACCGTCCAGGTTCATCATCACGAAACGCGACGCGTTCCAAAGTTTGTTGACAAAGTTACGAGCCGTCTCAAAACGCTCGCTCACCACCGCGGCTTTCGGAAGCGCTTTGTCGGCCTCGGTCTCTGCCCACTGGGTCGAGAAAGGTTTGCCGCACGCGGGGCAATCCATCGACGGAAGCGATCGGTTTTTCTTCGTTTGATCAATCAGCTTTTCGCACGAGGGACATTCGTACTGAACCGGCATCCGCACGTCTTGCGTTTCCGTGGCCAAACGAGCCAACCCGAATCGCAACGCATCAGGACCAAACTTGTCGATCACATCGATCGGGTCTACGCCGTTGCCTTTGGATTTGCTCATCGTCTCCCCCAGACCATCCAGAATTTTGGGGTGAATGAACACTTCGCTGAACGGAACCTCGCCCACGTTGTTCAATCCCATCAACACCATTCGCGCCACCCACAGCGTCAGGATGTCTCGCGATGTGATCAGCGTCGACGTGGGATAGAACTTCGCTAGCTCCGGCGTTTGGGCTGGCCACCCCAGTGTGCTGTGTGGCCAAAGAGCGGAACTGAACCAGGTGTCCAGCACGTCCGGGTCTTGTTGCAATCCCAACGCTTCCACGTCAGCTTCCACCGTTTCGTCTTCACTGCAGATGCAAACGAATACCGCCTTGGTCGGTTCGCCAGAAGCATCGACTCCGTCTGGATCAATCCGCTGGGCGATTTGATCCGGATGCCGTTCGGCCAGCTTCTCCAGGTCACTGGACAACTCGTTGGCCTCGGTTTGCGACAATCCGCCTTTGGACCAAATTGGAATCCGGTGTCCCCACCACAATTGGCGACTGACCGGCCAATCGCGTTTCTCACTCAGCCAGTCCAAATAACCCTTGCGATAGCGAGCCGGGAAGATCTGCACGCGTTCATCGCTGACCGCGTCCATGGCTGATTGAGCCAACTCATCCATCGCCACGAACCACTGATCAGCCAAGTACGGCTCAATGGGGGTCTTGCTGCGATCGCTGTGAGGCAATTCGATGTCGCGATCCTCGATGTCGCCCATCAGCCCCAGTTCCTCCAGCGCAGCCACCACGGCCTTGCGAGCCTTGGGAATGGTCAGCCCAGCGAACTGGCCGCCTTCGCCGTTGAGCGTGCCATCCGAGTTCAGGATGTTGATCATCGGCAGGTCTTGTCGAATCCCCACCTCGTAATCGTTCGGATCGTGCGCGGGTGTGATCTTCACGCAGCCGCTTCCCATCTCTGGCTTGGCCCACTCATCCGCCACCAAGTCGATTTCGCGATCAACCAGCGGCAACATCAACTTGCGACCATCCGCGGCCATGTCACGAAGCTGAATCAGCTCCGGCAACCGCTCTTCGCGACGTTGCTGCAATCCTTCGAGCTGCTTGTTCAGTTCTTCCGCTTCTTTTTCATTGGCCCCACTCAACTTCTCTCGCAGATCCGCTTCGATCGCATCCAGGGCTGCAGCGGGATCTGGGTGAACCGCCACCGCGGTGTCGCCCAACATCGTTTCCGGACGCGTCGTCGCGATCGTCACGAACTCAGGCTCACCCGGCTTCGGATCGATCACCGGATATCGGAAGTGATAGAAGTGACCTTTCTTGGTCTCGTTGAACACCTCGTCGTCGCTGACCGCGGTCTGCAAGAACGTGTCCCAGTTCACCAAACGTTTGCCGCGATAAATCCGACGCTTGCCGAACAAGTCAAAGAACGTTGCTCGCACGGCGGCGGCACAAACCGGATCGAGCGTGAATCGCAATCGTTCCCAATCACAACTGGTGCCCATCCGCTTGAGCTGTCCAATGATGCGTTGTTCGTACTGGTCCTTCCATTGCCAAATACGGTCGACCAACGCCTCGCGGCCCAGATCGTGTCGCGTCTTGTTTTCCTGTTCCTTCAGGCGTCTTTCCACCACCGCTTGCGTCGCAATCCCGGCGTGGTCGGTTCCGGGCATCCACAGCGTCTCAAACCCTTGCATGCGTTTTCGACGAACCACGATGTCTTGCAGCGTGTTGTTCAGCCCGTGCCCCAAGTGCAACGCACCGGTCACGTTGGGCGGCGGGATCACCACCGAAAACGGCGGCTTGCTGGATTCTGGGTCAGCGTGAGAACACTTGGCATCGGCCCACGCCTGAGCGATCTTGTCGGCTTCTTCAGCGTGTTCGAATCGAGTTGGAATTTCGGACATGAAAACAAAACGTCAACAGTGGTGGTTTGGATGGGCGGCGAACATCCTGGTTGCGCCGCGAAAATCATGACTCAGTGTTAGCTGGGCTGGTTCGGGTCGTCAGGCTTCACTGCGATGCAACTTGTACTCAACGCTATCAACCAAGGCTTGCCAACTGGCTTCGATGATGTTGTCACTGACACCAATCGTTCCCCAAGTTTCTTTGCCATCGGTGCTCTCGATGTTGACTCGAATCGATGCCGCCGTTCCGCTGCCAGAATCGACCACGCGGACTTTGTAGTCGATCAACGAGACTTCACTGAGCACCGGATAGGCTCCCGCCAAAGCCTTCCGCAATCCCGCGTCCAGCGCGTTGACCGGACCGTGACCCTCCGCAGCATCAAACCACAACGTGTCACCGACCTGCAATTTAATGATCGCTTCGGCAAAGGCGACCTGCGATTTCACGTCGCGGTCCCCCGCCACGATCCGGTACTTGATGGTCTCGAAGTGCGGGCGAAATTTGCCCGACACGCGGCGGATCAACAAATCAAACGAAGCTGTCGCGGATTCAAATTGGTAGCCCTGATTCTCGAGTCGCACGACCTCGGCCAGAATCTTGTTTTGCAATTCCTTGTCGTCGCCAACATCATATTTGCCGGCGATCGCTTCGATGTTGCTGCGACCAGACAACTCACTGACGAGAATCCGACGTTCATTCCCGACCAAGGCGGGGTCGATGTGCTCGTACGTGCTGGCCGCTTTGTTGATGGCATGAACGTGCATGCCGCCTTTGTGAGCAAACGCACTCTGACCGACAAACGGCTGATTGTTTCGCCACTGCAAATTCGCGGTCTCGTAAACGAATCGTGACAGTTCCGTCAGTTGATGCAGCGGTCTGCCGCCGAGGACAGTTGTGTTTTCTTTCTTGAGTGCCAAGTTCGCAATCACAGCGATCAAGTCAACGTTGCCACAACGCTCTCCGATGCCATTGATCGTGCCTTGCACCTGAGTCGCTCCCGCATCGACTGCCGCCAAGGAGTTTGCCACCGCGAGTTCACAATCGTTGTGACAGTGGATCCCGATTTCAACGTCATACGACGCCATCGCTTCTTTCGCGATCCGGGTCACCTCCGCCACACGTTCAGGCAGCGTGCCACCGTTGGTGTCGCACAGCGCCAACCACTTGGCACCGGACGCCGCGGCAGCCTGCAATGTCTTGATCGCGTACTCCGGATTCGCGTTGTACCCGTCAAAGAAATGCTCGGCGTCGTAGATCAGTTCACTGTGTCCGGCCAGGAACTCAGCGGACTCACCGATCATCGCCAGGTTTTCATCCAGCGAGGCACGCAACACTTCCGTGACATGAAAATCCCACGTCTTGCCGACCAGCGTGCAACAAGGTGTCTTCGCAGCAACCAAGGCTTTCATGCCGGGATCGTCTTCCGCTTTCATCGATCGCCGACGCGTCATCCCAAACGCACAGACCTTGGATTTACCCAAGTCGTGTTTGCGAATTTGTTCAAAGAACGCAACGTCTTTTTCGTTGCTCAGCGGGTAACCGCCCTCAATGAATTCAATGCCAATCTCAGCCAACCGAATCGCAATGTTCAGTTTGTCTTGCAGTGAAAAACTCACGCCTTCACCCTGCGAGCCGTCTCGCAAAGTGGTGTCGTAGATCAAGACCGGTTGGGCCGACGAAGTGGCACTCATGTAGCTGATTCAGGTGGGGGATGAAATCAAAGAACAGGGGAACGAGATATCGATAACTTGCTTTGCAAAGGTCGCTGGCAGATCCTGGCTAACGCGTCTCCGTCGAACTATCAATCGTTCGAGGCGATTGGTACGGGTTCGCAGAAGCACCCGCCGACGATGAAACGGGCTCCGCGTCCGATGCAGCCGAAACCGATGTGTCCGGAACGGCCGTCGTTTCGACCACATCCAACGCACCTGGCTCGGGTTCGGGTTCGGGTTGATCCAGATTCACGCTCTGGCTCATTCGTTCTCGCCGTTTGCGAACCCAAATCATCGCCATCAACGCAAAAACCAAACACACCACCGTCATCGCGACGACCAATCGAAACGACAGCGGGTTGATGACTTCGCCTGCCGCCCGTTCGACCATCAAAACAACGAATCGAATCGCGCCACAACCAAATCCGATCATCCCCAGCGTCAGCGCGACCACGGTTGCCCCCAAGCGTCGATGTGGGTTCAATCCCACCACGCCCAAGAACAACAACGGGATGCCAAACATCATCGGGACGAACTGCGTGTAGCTCTTCTCGGTTGTCACGCTCAGCGCCGCCACCGTCAGTCCACACAGGACCAGTCCGAAGAAAATTCCGATTCTGGCCATGGTTGTTTCAGGTGCCCGCCGCGATTGGACCTACGTGTTCCGCTGAGGAAACCAGAGGACGGTTTCCAGAGCCTTGTTGTATCGTTTTGAAGCCATTTTCTGTAGGGCCAGTGTTCTCACCGACCAGCCGGGCCAGAAACATTTCCTCCCGGAGCCCAAAACGACCGGTTTTTCCGGTCAATCAGCCTGGAAAAGCTCCCGATCCCGAAAAAAGACCGCCGTCGCCCACCAGATCACCGGCTGGCATGCAATCAAAGCCGCCCCAACCGCGATCGCAATGACCTGGCGATCCATCTCCGTCAGCACCGCCGCTGTCCCCGCTGCTGCTGCCGCGGCCACAAACGACGGCCCCATCGCCATTGCCAGCACAAACATATACAGCATCGCTCGCCCGCCCTGCAGCACGTCCGGCGTACCGCTGGGCATCGCCCGCAAAACTGTCGCGGCGGTGACCAAATTGATCGCGGAACCGTACGCCAGATCCAACCCCAACCCGGCGAAAAAAACCGCCACGCATTCTCCCCAACCGCGCGTCGTGATGAACGCGGCCACAATTGCGAACGCGAATCGAATCGTGAACAACATCACCAGTTGCCCCGCCAGCATTCCCACCACAATCGCAATTGGACGACACGGCAACATTCGAAACCACGACAACGTCCTGGGCGTCATCGCCATGCCAATCGGCTGACTCAATGTCAACAGAAACCCCAAGTACGTCGAAGCCACCATCGCAATCGGCATCGACCATTCCCGAAAATTCGGATGGATCGTCCCTGGCCGAAACCAAGGCAGAACCTTCAGCACCAATCCAGTGACTAAGCCCAGACAAACCAGACCGAACAACAACTTCCCGTTGCGACGAACGGCGAATGTGACTTGATGCCAAGCCACCGGCCCCACGCCACCCCACCATGGAAATTCCGTTAGCTTCCAACTCGATCGATGCTCGGTCGTTTGCACGCGTCCAAATTGCCCCGAACGCATACGCTTGATTCGCACCTGTGTTCGCGAAACCCCTTCCACGGCCAACTATGCAAAACCAACATTGACCCAATAGCACGCCCCAAACCCAACCACCAATGTCGCCATACTCACGCCGGCCCACCCCAAAAACCCAACACCAATCGGTGCACTGAGCAACTTGCCAAACGACACAAACGGAAGCGTCAACATGGTCCCCAACCTCGACGATTGACACCCCTGCAACCAAGCCTGCCACGAAAACCCATCGTCGCTCATCCCCAGCGGCAGCGACGTCACCAACAACAATGCCACCGCCCCCAACAACACTGAGGCATACAACGTTCGCACCGTTGAGCTCACCATTGGTTTGCTGATCGCGTGCAACGTCGTGAGCGCTGTGACCGTCATCCCGCCCGTGTAAATCGCCAACACCGCCGACGGATAGCTGCCCGCACCGGGAAGAGCAAACACCGCCATCAAGCAACTGCTGACCACCCAGGTCATCGCCAACGTCATCAACCGGTACGACAGAATCTGATGATCGGTGAACGGTCCCGCCAACACGAACTGCAACTCCGGCGGTCGCAACTCCGTGATCTGCTGGCCAATGTCAAAGTAAATCGCCATCGCGACAATCACCAACATCATCAACGGGGTGGTCGACGTGACCGTCGAATACATTTTGATGTCGTCCAGCGACCCGGTCTGATTGGCGATGATCATCGGCATCAACCCCATGCCGACCGTTCCCAAAACCATCAATCCAACAAAGAGACCCGAAGGGGTTTTCAGATGCCGAGCCAGTTGACGCAAAGCGGACTTCAACAACACCCCGGTCAGCCGAGTCAATGCGGGATCGACGATCGAACGCTTGCCGCTCATCCGGCCGCTTCCTCGCCGGAAGTCAAACGGAAGAAAACCTCTTCGAGAGAATGCGAATCCCCGCCAAACTCTTGGCGTGCCTGCTCCAGCGGACCATGAAACAACACTTCACCGCGTCGCATCAGAACCAAGTGATCGCAGATATCATCAACCAACGACAACAAGTGCGAACTGACCAACACCGTCGCACCCCGATCAGCTTGCTCGCGCACCGTTTCTTTGAATCGGCGAATGCTGGGTGGATCCAGCCCCGTCATGGGTTCGTCCAACAGCAGCACATCCGGCCGACGCAAATAGGCACACACAATCGCCACTTTTTGCCGCATCCCGCGAGACAAACCGGACGCCACGGTGTCGCGTTTTTCGGTCAATTCAAATCGCTGGCAAAGCTGTTCGGCGAGCGGTTCCCAATCCGTGAGCCGGTAAGCCGACGCCACAAATCGCAAGTGATCATCCACCGTCAACGAATCAAACAACGGTGGATCGTCCGGCACGTAAGCCGTCCGCCGCTTGACCACCAAGGGATCTTCACGGAGCGACGCCCCAGCCACGTTCAACTCGCCCGCGGTCGGTGAAAGAATGCCGCACAACGTTCGAATCGTGGTTGTCTTGCCAGCCCCATTGGGCCCGACCAAGGCCGCGACCCGGCCAGCGGGAACGTCAAATGAAATCGAATTCACCGCCGTGAAGTCGTCGTAACACTTCGTGAACTGGCTGACTTGGATCATACCGGTGTCGACTCGGCGACCAGATTTTGATCGACCTCGTTGCTGACGATGACGCCGTAATTGATCGCTCCCAACCAACCACTCATGATGATCCCGACACTGCCCGCGTGATACATGCCTTTGATCTGCTGCGGCAACGCCCGACTGACACCCAACCCTTCGAACTTGGTCCCAAAGCTTGCGCCCATTTCATGTTGCGTGTAATGATTGAACGTCTTGGGCGTCGCCGCCTCGGCGTGATCGATTTTGTTCCGTACGCCGGGGATGTATTTTTCGAGTGCCTCGATGGTGGTTTCCACCAAATCCGCCTTGCTGGCTTCGTATTCCTCTTCGCTCAAATTGGCCCAGTCCGACCAATTGGCGTTGGTGCTGCTAACGATCGCGAATCGCTCTTTCTTTTTTTGCGGCCGTGTTCGCGGATAATAGAAACTGAACGTTCGCGACGTGATGTCTCGGCTGAGCAATAGATCGGTACGAAACTCCTTCGCCGTGCTGGTGAAGAACAAATCCCCACTGGACTCATCGATCTCCTCGCCCGGCTTGAGCGCCATGTAGACCTGCGTGCTGCTGTTGTTCAACCGCACCGCTTGAGTTTCTTCCACGAAACTCTTGTCGAGTTTTTCGGGGCCTAACATCTTCAGAACAGTCGTACGCAAATTCGCGTTGCTGACCACCGCCCGACACTTGATCGAACGGCCGTTCACTTTGACTCCCGAGACACGTGTGCCCTTGATCGGTGATTCAGCGACCTCAATTTCGTCCACGGGACAATTGATACGAATGTCAACGCCGTTGGATTCCAACTCCTTCTTCATCCGAGCAACCAGGTCATCGGTGCCGCCCTCGTAGATGAAGACGCCCTTGCTCATGAAGTTGCTGAACACGATGCCGTATGTGATCGCGGGATCTTCCAACGTCGAACCGTTGGCGTACGTGATCGGCTCCATCAACAACCGGACCACGTCGTCGCGACCGGGAAAGAATCGGTCGAACAACTGACGCGTCGTCGTCGCTTGATCGTCGTAAAAATTCATTCCTCGCGCGGTGTCGAAGAACTCGTTGACGGTTCCGTGCTCAATGCCGAACTTCGTGGTCAGCAATTTGGTGAAGTCTTCTCGGTTGAACGTGGTCGTCAACGAGAACTGTGGGTTGTCGAATCGAATGTTCTTCAGTTGCACGATTCGGTCGGCAATGTCGCGACTCCAATATCGCCGGCACGATTTGATCATGCCATGCGGAAACCCGTGCAGAGAGACGTCGAACGTGTGGCCGCCAGGACGCAGGAACCAAGTCGCCAACCCGCCAAGTTTGTAGTGCTGTTCGAGCAGCAACACCCGGTGCCCGGCGCGACCAAGAATGTTGGCCGAAGTCATCCCAGCCAATCCGCTGCCGATCACGACCACATCGTATTCGTCGGCGGCTCCTTTCAAAAAATCCTTTGCCATGGCTGGGGTCTTTGGTCTCGCGAAAAGCTTAGTGAATTGATTTGTAAATGAAATTGACAACGGAGCAGCCCGTGACCGCTCGCTCAACGTGCGACAGGCTGCAATTCGGCATAGACGCCGATCTGGTCGGTGTTGACGGGTTTGTCACCGGACAACAACAGCGATTCCGTGCCAACCAACCACCGGTCGTCCAGTCTCCGCAAGGATTGGCCAATCGGCAACGTGACCATTCCCCCCGCCACCCCCGTGGAAATCACGTCGTGGGAAGCACGAAAAATCGTCGTGTGAGCCTCCGGCAACGTCGTGCCCATCCGCCGAACCCCGCCGGAATCTCGCACCAGTGTAGAGATTTTCCACCGTTCGTCGCGGGGATCTTCCGCGATCCGGATTGTGATCACCGATTCACCGGGCCGAACCGCGATCATCGAGTACCAATCGGGCTGGGTTTTGCCCTTCGGCAACCAAGTGCTGTAGGCCAACCGATAGTCCCAATCGGAACCTTCCGGCACACGCACCCGAAAAACGTAGGTCAGCGGTTGCTCAGAAGGAGCCCGAATGGCGGCGACGGAATCGTCCTCGGTGGGAGACAAATACCCCGATTCGGATCGCAGTGCCGCCAAAGCCGATTCCGCCTTCCGCAACCGCAGAAGCGACACCACATTGCCTAGAACCAATGCGACAACCGTGAGGAAGAGCATCAACTGCCCAAGCGAAAATCGCCCGCGTCGCGGAACAGACGGACGCGGCTCAAGAGACTCGTTCATGGACGATTGCGATTGGCGTCAAACAGGGCGGTGAACACGACCGGGCAACGGGATGGCATCCAACAGAGTAGCGTGTCGGGAACACCCTACCGACAATACCGAGACCGCCCTGCCCCTGGATCTGTTGTCCCGACCCCCAGTCCTGGTTTGCGACGAACGACCACACGAATCTGCTCCTACCAAAGGATTGACAAAACAAACATTGCGAAAGATGATCATCAGCGTGAGGAGTGGGCCTTCGCGAAGCTTCGTGGACGCTCTTGTTTAAGCAACGCACCGGTGCGATCAGACTGGCCCCGACCCTTTGGGTTCGGTCGGTCGCTGCTGGAATGCTAGCCGTGCTCCTCATTGGCATGGTAGGAATCCCACTGCCAACTGTTTCGTCAAAGTCGAGCGACGAACGTTTCCCGTGCGAATCCTGCCCGTGCGGTTGTTCCTCGGCGGATTACTGCTGGGACGATTGCTGCTGCTTCACCGACGCCGAAAAATTGGCCTGGGCAGACCGCAACGGAGTGACTCCGCCGGAATTTTTGATCGCCCGAGTCAGGCAACAAACCTCGACCAAAACACTCGCAATCGCATCGAACAACTCCAACACGGCGTCGTGCTGTGCGAGTCGCGAACCTGTGAGCGATTCACAAGCGACGCCTTCTTGTTGCTCCACCACCAAAACCGCTTCCTGTTGCTCGACGAAGAAAACCACGTCCTGCTGCTCCAGCAGCAACCCAACCTGCGGTTCGGCGTGCACAACGGATGTTGATTCGCAACCGGTTCGCGTGGTCACGGTGATCGCAGCGATGAAGTGCCGCGGCATCGACGCAACCTGGGTTCTCTTCCGCGACAACTGGGTTCCTGCGGACGCCATCGAACTGGCGGTGGATCCGCCGATGGTCGTGGAACGTTTGCTCACTGCGGATGACACGCTGCTCTCTCGCAGCGAACCGCCCGACGGCCCAGTTCCGCGGCCGCGCTCCGTCGCAAACGATTCGCGACGGTTCGATCTCTTTGCTCGTCGAGTCAACGGCTAGCCAGCATCAC
>NZ_JBICHO010000066.1:0-8433 GCF_043100905.1 Rhodopirellula sp. JB055
GAGAATTGACTGGCGATGTATTCGCAGTTGATCACTTTTCGAGCCGATGCCACAGGACCCAGCGAACTGGGTCAGTCTTGCTTGGAACGCAGTGGGACCTCGAGGCTGTATCGGTTCGGGGGAACGTCTTCGCCTTGCAAGACTTCGTTGTAGAGGTTGACCTTCACGCCGCCGTCAACCGCTTCGGCGCGACCGAGCGGTGGGGATGGGGAGCCTTTGTCGCCTTGGCGAGGGTGATAGATCGAGACCGCGCTTGGTAGCAATGGCTCACCATTGACCACCGGTGGTTGAAACACGACGGATACTTCAGGGACTTCCGAACGCGGAATCTTGGCGGTCGCGTAAATCTCGACGAAGGAGGTAGAGTGACCGTTGAACGAGAATGTTTCGCCTTCAAATCGCAGGGCGCCGACGCGGATCTCTTGTTCACCGCCATGTTCGATCAGATAGCAAGCGAACCAGGTGTGGGGCTCGCCCTCGATTTCCTCGGTGGATTCCTTGCGGATTTCCCAAGTGTAGGTGCCTGCTTTCCAACGATAAGGTTGGCGGACGCTCACGAATTCTCCTTCGTAACCTGCGCTCTCGCACAGGCCGCCTTTTTCGGGACGCGCCGCATCGATGCTGACGGGCTCACCGCCCCACCGCGAAAAAATGGCTCCGGGGCCGGGATGGACGCGACGTTCTTCTGTTGGCGAGGGCCAGCCATTCACGTTGGATTGGATGCCACCGTAAAAGACAATTTTGTTGAGGTATTGCCCGCCCATGGGGGAGATGTACAGGTTGACTGTATCAGGCACGTCACGATCGACGGTGAAGGTCACGCCGATGGTTTCGACGTCATCGATGGTTCGTGAGCCTCGCCATCTCACGTCCGTTGTGTGCCATGGAAGACGGACTCCACCGGCATCAACGGGTTTGGTTTCTGCTTGTTTTTCGTCGGCAGCGAGGGTTGGAATGAACTGCAAGAAAGCAGAGAGTCCACTGAGAAATACGACGCGGACAAGCTTGTTCATGGGATGCCTCGACTAGAAGATTGCGATTGGAATGCGTTCCGCCTCCTACCATTTTTGAAGCTCCGATATGAAATGCAACTCCTCGGAATGGGTGAAAGAATGGAGTCCGGTTTGCACGGCTTTGTCCTTTGATAGTGGCGGCGGAAAATCCAATCCAACCTTCAGGGCAATGGTTTGGATCGGAAGCCTATGCCTCAGAAGTGAGATTGATGGTGCGGAGTCGCAGGGCATTGGCGATCACGGAGACGCTGCTGAAACTCATCGCGGCGGCTGCGATCATGGGGCTGAGTAGGATGCCGAAGAAGGGATACAGCAGGCCAGCGGCGATGGGGATTCCCAAGGCGTTGTAGACAAACGCGAAGAAGAGGTTTTGACGGATGTTTCGCATCGTTTTTTGGCTCAGTTGTTTCGCAGCCACGACGCCTCGTAGATCGCCGCCGACCAACGTCACTCCCGCTGATTCCATCGCGACGCTGGTTCCGGTGCCCATCGCGATTCCGACGTTGGAAGCGGCCAGGGCCGGTGCGTCGTTGATGCCATCGCCGCACATCGCGACCGTTTTGCCTTCTTCCTCGAGTTGTTGAATGAAGTCGTGTTTGGCTTCCGGCGACACGTTGGCACGGAAGTCATCGATGCCCAGTTGTTTGGCCACTGCCTCGGCGGTGGATCGAGCGTCGCCGGTTAGCATCACAACTTGCAGCCCCAGCGAGTGCAACGCCTTGATTGCACCGGGGGTGCTTTCTTTGATCGGATCTTTGATCGCAATGATCGCTGCGAGCGAGCGATCGATGGCGACGTGAACCACCGTGGCGGCGTCGGATTGATACTGCTCCGCTGAATCACGAACTGATTCCAGCCCTGTCACATTCAAATCGGCCAGCCAATTTGGGTTGCCGATCGCAACGTGTTTGCCCTCAACATTCGCGACGACGCCCTTGCCGGTGGTGCTTTGAAAATCTTTCGCAACACGCTTTGGAACACCGGAGGCTTCCGCTTGTTCGACGATCGCACGACCAAGTGGATGCTCGCTGGATTGCTCCACCGCGGTGGCAATCGCCAGAACATCCGATTCGTTCCAGTCACCTTGGGTTTCGACCGTGGTGACCGCGGGACGCCCCTTGGTCAGTGTGGCCGTTTTGTCGACCACGATCGTGTCGACCTTTTCCATGATTTCCAGGATTTCTGCGTCGCGAATCAAGACACCTTCTTTGGCACCACGTCCTACGCCCACCATGACGGACATGGGAGTCGCCAGCCCCAGTGCACACGGACAGGCGATGATCAACACGGCGATCGCAGACACAAATGCGTAGGCAAGTGAAGGTTCGGGGCCGACAGTTGCCCAAATGATGAACGCCAGCATCGAACTGAAGATGACCGCCGGCACAAAGTACTGAGCGACTTGGTCAACCAGTTTTTGAATCGGGGCTTGGCTGCGCTGTGCGTCGGCTACCATTTGCACAATTCGGTGCAGAACCGTGTCGCTTCCAACCTGAGTGGCTGCCATTTCGAGCGAGCCGGACTGATTGAGCGTTCCCCCGGTGAGCGTGTCGCCTTCGGTTTTTTCAACGGGGACGGGCTCACCAGTCAACATGGATTCATCGACTCGGGACGTGCCCGTGGTGACTTCGCCATCGACCGGGATTTTTTCACCTGGCCGAATTCGCAAGCGATCACCTGATTGGATTTCGTCGAGGGACACATCGTGTTCATCATCGCCATCGATCCGATGAGCGACATCAGGTGTGAGCTGCATCAATTCGCGAATGGCTCCGCCGGTTTGTTGACGAGCACGTAGTTCGAGAACCTGGCCGAGCAACACCAGCGTGATGATCACGGCAGCGGCTTCGAAGTACAGCGGTGGTCGGTCCGCGTCGTAGAAGGCCGATGGGATCCAGTCAGGCAACAGCACAGCGAGCACGCTGAATCCAAACGCGGCGAGTGACCCCAACGCGATCAAAGAGAACATGTTGAGGTTCCAGGTCCGGAACGATTTCGCACCTCGGACCAAGAGTGGCCATCCGCACCAAAACACGACCGGCGTTGCGAGAGCGAATTGCAACCAGCCTTCGATGTTTGGGGGAACCCAGCGATCCACGGGACGACCGGTCATCGGCCCCATCGACAGGATCAACAACGGCACCGAAAAACCAACGCCGATCCAAAACCGGCGTTTCATGTCGTTGTATTGGGCTTCATCGGCGTTGGAGGACGG
Source organism: Rhodopirellula sp. JB055 (assembly GCF_043100905.1). Lineage (NCBI taxonomy): Bacteria > Pseudomonadati > Planctomycetota > Planctomycetia > Pirellulales > Pirellulaceae > Rhodopirellula > Rhodopirellula sp. JB055. The sequence continues at coordinate 3,229 of NZ_JBICHO010000066.1, forward strand.
GTCGACGAATTTGGGTTCGAGATCCATGCCGCAGATCGGGCAGTCTCCTGGGCCGATCTGTTCGATCTCCAGGTGCATCGGGCAGGTGTAGACTGCGTCGGGGTTGGCGGGTTGGTCGCTGGTTTGAGACTTGCTACGTGCCCCGCCACAGCAGGTCGGTTGGGTGCTGCAGCACGAGGATTCGAGATTGGTCGCGGCAGACTCTGTTTGCTCGCGGGCCTGCAGAACGCCTTCCGGATCGGCCTCGAATTTTATCTGGCAGCCGGCGCAGCAGAAGTAGAAGGTCCGCCCTTCATGTTGGCTAGAGAGTGATGTTGAAGGAGCCACCGACATGCCGCAAACGGGATCGATGGCTTGGATTTCGGTGGGATTCATTGCTTTGGCTTGGGAAGGAGGCTTCCCTGCAGCTTACGCAATTCTCATTCCGACTGTTCTATGGCCAGTGGGCTTGGGCCAGTGGGCTTGATCACGTAGCGGCGTCCCTCCGAGACGCTGTCATTTGCGAGTCTCAAAGAGACTTGCCTAAGTGAGGTTCTAACAGATCATTCCTGTCGACCTGCTTAGCGGACGACGATCGTGAGCCAACCGTCGCGAGCGTCGACGCCGATGACTTTGGCGGAGCGTCCTGCCAAGGCGGGCAGCTTGAGCGTCGTCGGCAGGTTCCACTCGCGATGCAACAGCGTCATCGGGAAAAGTTTGTCAAATCCCTCTTCGATGTTGGCTTTGATCGCGGTCTGAGACAGCGTCAATCGACGGCCGCCGGGAAACTTCAGGTCAATTTCTTCGTCACGAACCAGCATCATTCGGCCATCTTCGGTGATCGCTGGATGGTACACGGCAGAAACTTCCAGGCGTCGGTCCAGTTCCCGGTCGCCTTGCGCAAAGCGGTCGCCACGCAAGCCAATGCGAAGAGTTTGATCGCGAGCTTCGAAGTAGACGGGACGGAACCCAGAGAAGTCGACTTCAAACGATTCGGGTTGTTCGTCGTCAGCGACAGCCGTGGCGGCCGAGGCATCCGATTTGTCCGACGGGATTCCAAACGAACTGGTGAGGTCTCGCAGTTTTTCTGGCGTGAACGTTTCACCGGCCAGCAACTTCATCACGGTGTTGTTGAGGATGCTTTCGTGCACCTGGATCGCGGCGCTGTATCCGCCCGGGTACGTTCCTGGCGAGGTCGCCGTGCGAACCGTGGTTAGCGAAGGGGCATCGCCGGGAGCGGACAATCCAAACGGACGACGCATGGTTGCCCGCACGTGCACGGCATCGGTGGTCGAAGCGAGTGAGCGAACGGGGGTCGGCAAATCCAGACGACGCAGCCAGGGGCTCATCTTGGCATCGAGGTCGGGGAAGGTGCGCGACGAGGCCTCGTCGGTTTGTTGGCGGAAACTTTCGAGCACACGATCGTGCAGTTTTTGGCGAGAGATCGCTTCGGCTTTGGGTTTCATTTCAGCCGCTTTCTTCGACGCGATTTTGCGAACGAGTTTCAGCGGGTGATTGATTTGGTTGATCCGAGTCGAAAGGCTGGCGGTTGCGATTGGCTCACCCGCGAAAATTCGCTTTTCAGTGATGATCAATTGGCGAGCCGCGTAGACTTGCCCGAAACCGGATGATCGCAGGGTGACCGGCCCGTTGTAGCCTGTGGTGGAGGTTGAAAACTGACCGTCGAGACGAACGAGCAAACGGATGTTGCCTTCGGACGGTAGCAGCGAGCCGGTGACGTTCCCGACGACTCGGGCGTCGCCGATGATGCGGGTGCCGAGCAAGCAATCGTTGACTCGCTCTGGATTGTCGACCGGACGAACGATGGCATCGCTGATCACGCGACCGTCAACAAAGGCTCGCAGGTTGGGTGACGAGTAGCGGCCCGTGATTCGGGAGACCAATTCGTTTGCTTGATTGGCTGATGCGAGGGATTCGACGATCGATTCGATCTGCGCGACTTCTTCGCCTGAGAGATCAGTCAGGGAACGCGGTGTTGATTCGGACGCTTCGTCAGCGGTCAGCAATTTGGTGAGCGTATCGAGTTGTCGTTCCGAGAGTGCGAGCCCACGTTTGGGATCGCCATAACGCAGCGCGGCGAGGTACTGATCCAACGACGACCGCAGCGCGATCAAACGCGAAAGCTCGAGGCCTTCTTCGGGGCCGCTCAGACGTTGGGAAAGTTCGAGGGCGGCGTTGCCTCGCTTGGCGACCGACTCGTTGTTCTCGATGGCTGTTCGCAACGGCTCAAAATCCAAGAAACGCATCCACGCGTCGTAATTGGTTTGGTCCGTCACGCGTTGGAAGAACGCTTCCGCGTCCTGCATCGACGTCACCACTTGGGCCTCGGTCGAGTCCAACGCAGGCAATTTTTCGGCGTCCAATCCTGACTTGGATTCGTCGATCAACTGCAGCCACTGGGATGTTTCATTCGCGAAAATGGAAGCCGAGTTCAGGCAAACCGAAGCACCCATCAAGGCGATCGCCACTGCGAAACGAACTGAAACAGGAAGAACGGAGGAAAGCATGGAGTACGCGGTCGAGAGAATGTGCGGGTTGAGTGGAGTGGGTATTCTAGCTGGTGTTGGCGACACGCAAGGCCCCGGTTGGCATCGCGAAACGATCCATTGTTTGATTGAACGGTTGGATCGGTTGCGGCGGGTGTCTGAATCGCATTGATTGTGGTATTCGTTCCGATTGAACCGCTCAATTTCCCGTTGGAGAATACTTGGATGTCGTCTGATTCGGCCAATCGTGACCTTGCCCCTCTGATCGCCTTGATGGAAGCCGAAGCTTTGCAGCGTGGCGAATTCACGCTGGCAAGCGGCAAGAAAGCGAATTATTACCTGGACTGCCGCCGCGTGACCTTGCATCCCAAGGGAGCCGGTTTGATCGGTCGAGCGATGTTGGACGTGGTGCTGGAAAACGCAAAGGAATCCGGCGTGATGCCCGCCGCCGTGGGTGGCATGGCGATTGGTGCTGATCCGATCACCGCCTCGATTGTCACGCTCGCTGGTGGTGACGACGTCGACCTGAAAGGCTTCATGGTTCGCAAAGAACCCAAGGGGCACGGCATGGGCCAGCAAGTCGAAGGCCCTGTGACTCCCGGTCAGAAAGTCGTGATCGTGGAAGACGTGATCACCAGCGGCGGCAGTGCTTTGAAAGCGGTCGAAGCGGTCGAGGCGTTCGGGCTGGAAGTCCAGTACGTGCTCGCAATCATCGATCGTTTGGCGGGAGGTGCCGAGGCATTCGCCGAGAAGGGATTGGAGCTGAAAACGCTGACCACGATTCGTGACTTTGGCTTGGAACCCTGATCAACCAGCGGGAACGTCAATCTCGACGTGCACGATGATCAACACATCGCCGGCGGCAAACGAGTTCATTGGACCGGTGCCAGCCGCCGGTGCCGGGGCCAAGTTGCCGTTGATGGATAGAACGCGAGCGCCGCTTTTGCGAATCCAGCGATTGATTTGGCGTTCCAGTTCGGGAAGCTCTGAGTCCACGCCTTTGAAGAGTTTGACTTGTTGCACGAGTGTTTCCGGAGCAGAGTTCAAGAGGAAGCGAGACGTTCGTTTGCCTTCATCGATCGCGTCAGGTTGAGTGATCGAAGGCGAGCATCGTAACAAATCCCGTTCCGGGCTGGTTGTGGAAACGGGCCGCGGTGTGGACCGAGTCATTTGGGGCCGATCCAACGGCCGGGATGGTTCGAATTAAACTGGCGGATTGGTTTGATCCTCTCAAAACAATTTGTCGGAGTGTTGCCTGATGTTGGCTTCAGACGCCCGTCCTGCCGTCGTCGATTCGCAAGGACTTTTCACCCGGATTCGTTCGGCGCTGTCGCCGGTGGTGGCCGCATGGGGCGTAGCAGTTTTCTGCATGTCCTCGACGTTGTTTGCAGACGAGCCTGGTCGCGAACCGATCGTGATCGAAGGGGCTCAGGCGACATTGGTCACGGATCTCGTCCTCGCGGCGCCGATCGCGGGAAAGGTGCGGTCGCTCAGCGTGGTCGAAGGCCAGCGGGTGTCCTCGGGCGATTGGTTGGTGCAGTTGGACGACCGCCACGCGAGAGCGGAACTGGCCGCGGCAAGTGCGGCCGCGAAGGCTGCGGAACTGCAGTCAACCAGTGACGTGGATCGTCGCTATGCCGAACGCACTCGTGAAGTTCGAGTGCGTGAGTTGGAACAGAGCCTGGATGCGAATCGACGCTATCAAAACAGTGTGACCGCGACGGAGATCGATCGGTTGCAATTAGTGATCGATCAAGCGGGACTGTCGATCGAACAGGCTCAGAAGGAAGCGGAGATTGCCGAGGCCAATGCGAATGAAAAACGGTCGCTGTCCAAGCTGGCGGAATTGCGAGTGGCGGAACATCGCCTGGAATCACCTGTCGCAGGAAGCGTGGCGGAGTTGACTGTCAGTCCAGGCGAATGGGTGGAAGCGGGCCAGCCGTTGTTGCGATTGATTTCGCTGGATCCAATTCGCGTCAGCGGTTTTGTGGACGGGCGAGAGCACGGGCCGGAGCTTCAAGGACGTGCGGTCGAATTTGAGTGGACCGAGTCAGAGGAAGGGCGAGACAAAACAGTCACGCTGCGGGGCGAAGTGACGTTTGTGTCGCTGGAGGTTCACCCGGTGAACTCGCAAGTTCGAATGTGGGCGAGCTTGCGGAATCCAGACCAGAAGGTGCGGCCCGGCGTCCGCGGAACGCTGCGGATTTTACCAGCGGGCGATCCGTCCGAATTGCTGGCTGAGTGAGCTGGTTGGACGAATCGGTGAGAGCGTTTCCAGTGGCGTTTCGAGAACGCCAGATTCCAGAGTCGTCAATGTTGATAAGCTGAGTCATCAACGCTGGTAAACCCAGTCATCAACGCGGTTACACAGAGTGTTCCGCTTGATGAGGAAAAGTCATTGGCTCAAGGAGCCGGCGGGATCAGAGCGGCAGGTCCGACGTCCAGGTTGACTTCGGCTGCCAACAGCATTTTGTACAGGTCGACTTCGTTGTCGATGTTCAGCTTGGTGAAGATGCTGCCCCGGTTGATTCAAGACTTCCTGCCCACGAAGACGAAAAAAACGCTCACGGAAATGGAGAAATTGATCAAAAACATCGCCAAAGTGCGTTTGACAACCGTTCAAAACTTCCTAAACTTCCGACCCGCCTCACGAAAGCGAGGCGGAAACCATCAGGCCCCGTGGGCCTGACGGGCGTGTAGCTCAGTTGGTTAGAGCGCG
>NZ_JBICHO010000067.1:0-3993 GCF_043100905.1 Rhodopirellula sp. JB055
CCGTGGCAGAACAAACGTCACAATCAAAGATGCCGGTTGTCAAATTGCTTCGCACCGATCCCATTTCAAGCACGGTGGACGGAGCCCCCATGTCGAAGTCGCTGATCGAACTCACCTTCGCCCCCGGTGCGTCCTCTCCGCCGCACCATCATCCCGGTGAAGTAGTCGGCTACGTTTTGAAAGGCACGTTGGAATTCAAAATCGACGGAAAGCCTCTGCGGGTGCTGCACCAAGGTGACACGTTCTTTGAACCCACCATGGTTCTGCACGAAGTCGCACGAAATCCGGACGCCACAAAAGAAACACAAGTCGTTGTGACCATGGTTCACCCCAGAAACGCTCGGCGTCTGACCATTCCCGCCGAAGAAGTCGCAAAAGCAAAAACGAATTCAAAGGCTGCTGCGATCACCGCGTCCCCCCAAACGTGCACCATCCATGTGAACGACAATGTCAATCGTGCCTCGTTTGACGAGTCGTTGACCACGATCGGTGTCTTGTTGTTCGATAATGTCCTGATGACAGAAGTCACTGCCCCAATCGATGTTTTCTCCAAGCCCAACGAAGAAGGCAAGCGGCTATTCAACGTCGTCACAATCGCCCAATCATATCAACCAGTTCCGATGGAAAGCGGGTTGCGAGTGGTCCCGGACTATTCGTTCGACGACTGCCCGGAGTTGAACGTGCTGGTCGTTTCCAGCTCGTATGACATGGAAACGGTGGTTGCGACGGATGAGATTGTGGAGTTTGTCAAAACGAAGGGGAAAACGACTGACTTCACAATGAGCAACTGCGCCGGAGCTCACTTGATTGGCGCTTCCGGCGTCGCAAACGGACGCAAAATCGTGACCTACATCGGTGGAGGCGACCTACTGCAGCAAACCTACCCAAGCCTTTCCGTGCAGGACGACACTCGAGTGAGTTTTGTCAAAGACGGCAAGATGATCTCATCGAACGGAAACCTCGCCAGCTATATCTCAGCGCTGGAGTTGCTTGAAGAGATGACCGATTCAGCGCACCGGAACTTCGTCGAATCACATTTGTACCTCGAACGATTGCAGAACTACGAACGAAAAAAGTGATCAGCCAAAAATGGCGCCCGGCAATGGAAGATCCATCTGGATATCGAGTTCGCGGGACCGACTTTGGTGCAACAAAGGTGTCGGACACGAATGGCACTGCCGCTTGTTTTGGTTGATGGTCGCGCAGCGTCGAAGACCGCGAGCCCCTCGCGGTTAGAATTTTGGAATTTTTTTCGGGTGCATGTCAGGGATTGTAGTTTCTAGGCGGCTTGAGTGGCGGGGGGGCTGCGTCGGAGTGTCAGTTGTCCTGGTCGATGGCTCAGCAGGCGGACCAGACGGTCGTCATCGCTCAAGGCTGCCGCACGAATCTGCAGAATGGCTTCAGCACCGGCCGGTTTGTTCCAGAACATTTCAGTCCCCTTGATCCGATAATTCATCTCCTTGACCGCCGACTCCATCCAAGCACTCGTCGTCGGCAGTCCAGACATCCGGTACTCCTCGTAACGCATCCTCTGCTGATTGTTTTCCAAGTATCCAATCACGCGCCGCAACTGCTCGCGCGGGTCATCCTCATCGGTGTCCTCCGGCGGCAAGCCGATGCGAGCTTGGTGAGACTTCAGGTCGGTGATGACCACCCCGACGTTGCCCCGCCAGGCTCTCGTCATCCAGTCCAGGTAAGCTTCCCAAGCTTGATCGGTTTTGCCAAAGCAAAGCAGCGATGCGGTGAACAGGTAGCTGACCGCGTGAGTGAAATCAAGGATCGCAACGTATTCTTCAAAGTGCTCGGCGTGGATCGTCCAGTTACAGGTTAAACCGTCGGCCACGTATGCCTTGCGGGGAGCCTCGTCGAAACGACGTCGCTTTGCTTCGCGTGCCATCTGAGCGCCGAACGGTTTGGAGCTCTTCATGCTCGCGATCACGGTGCGAAGTAAACGCTGGGGCTTGTGAGATGCTTTGATTTTGCACGCTTGGTCTTTCTCAGAAACTTCTTGTTCTTCGGGAAGAGAGTCATTCGAGCCCGTGTTTTCCTTGGTTTTTGCTTTCTCCGTCAACTTCGCAACGTGGTCGGCATCCAGAAAACATGCTGGCGGGTTGGGCTGCGGATCGACCCCGGATGTCTCGCTGGTGGCGCTCACAAAGATCGCGTTCTTGGTTTCGTTCCAACCTTTTGCATCCAAGTGAACGCGAGGACCACAGCCGGTCTTACGAGTTCGTATTCGACCCCCGTCAAATTCAACAATCGCTACCGAAGGAACCGGCACCTCGCCGGTGAGGATGTTCTGCCAACGCGCTTGCTCGGCAGCTTCGAGATCGTTGCCGACTTCCAAAGCGACACGTTCGATGGTGTTGGTCGAAACGTCCAAGCCAACGACTCGCTTCATCACGATCGATGCTCGCTTGAGCGACCGCGTTTCGGCATCCAGGATCACCATCTGGCGTTTGAATCCGGGGGTGGATTCTCGTGGATCGAGCCCGAGTGCTTCACGCTGAGGGAAAAAAAGACCGGCGACAGCGACGGCAATGAGCAACCGATTCGGTCAGTTCGATGGGGCCGTCCATCGAGTGGACTTGCCGCCGGGTCGGTTCGACGCGGCACTCCTTGCCACAGTCAGGACACTTCATTTGCCCAGCCTGCTGGAGAGCCACATCGGTGGCCCGTGTGGACTGAATCATTTGGCTCAGTCGCTGGCCAACTTCGTGGGCGGGAATCTCGATTTGATCGAAATGGGGCGTCCCGACACCCTGTTCTTTTGCCTGGATCTGGGCGGCCACCTCAGCGGCCTGCTTCAACAAATCGGCGAGTTTTTCATCCAGCAGGTTTTGATTCGCATCCATGCGATGATCTCCCAAAAGTTACCCGGGCAACGACAGCCCGCGTAGCTTAACACAACAATCCGAAAAACTCCTATTGAGCTTTTGACGCTATTCTGGGCCGTTGCAATTCCTGACATGCACCCGAAACTGAGAAACTGACGCGAACGAAGATTTGACCTTGCTACCGCGACGCTTTTGTCGCTATCGCTGACTTCTCTAGCCTCGGCATAGACGCCGCTAGCGAACTTGCTCAATAAACTGTTTCTTACCTGTCACAACGGAAGCCGCACGATGCGTCGGTCCCCGCTGTTAAAAACTTCGTCCCGTTATTCGGCTCACCTCGCGCAAAAGCCCGTCATCGGCGTGCTCTTTTGCTTGCTGGTCGCTCTTACGAATTCGGTGGTGTCGGCTCAATCCAACGGATCCGGCGACTCCGCGTCTCCGTTCGTATCGGAGCCCTACTTGGTGTTTGTCGCCGAAGAGTCGGCTTACCTGCGGTGCGGTCCATCGGGCGATGATTACCGAACCGACCCACTGCGTCACGGCCAAGAACTGGAGGTGTATGTCGAAACCGAAGACGGTTGGCTCGGCGTGCGTCCAACAGACGACAGTTTTTGCTGGATCCCAGCGGACGCGGCCAAGCTGATCGACTCCGATCTCGGCCCGAACGCCAAACCCGATGCACTCGAAGCAGAAATTATCGAAGACAAAACGGTCGCGTGGATCGGCACCAATCTCGGCCGAGCCCGCCGCTATCGATGGCTGGTCCAACTGCGTGAAGGCGAAACCGTCACCATCCTTGGTCGCAGCGAACGCGACGGTCCCGACGGCCCACAGACTTGGTACCGCATCGTTCCTCCCTCGGGCGAATTCCGTTGGATTCATCGCGATCAAGTCGTCACCACCGCAGAAGAATTGGTCGCCGACCTGCGTAGCATCACGACCGACGAGCCGATTGAATTTTTACCAGGCGGCCCTTCGCACATCCCTGAACAACGCGCCCGCGTCGCCTCCTCATCCCGCAGCGAGTCGGTCGGATCCGGTCTGCGCCGCGTTTCGGATAACCAACCTTACCGGGACGACCTCCCGCGAGAAACTCGCCAGGAACGTCTCGAAGCCCTCGCCGAAATCCGCCGTCTCGATGAGATCGAACGACACA
>NZ_JBICHO010000068.1:0-12906 GCF_043100905.1 Rhodopirellula sp. JB055
GACCGACAGCGTGTTGGTCATCAACAACAGCGGTGTCCCGACTCGGCAACGCGTGCTCGTCAAAGGCAAACTGCCAACGAACAATCGTTCCGTCTTTCATGCTCACGCGGTTCGCAACAACACCGACGCCGTGCTCGACGTTCCGGCTTGGGGATATCGTTGGACCAGCTCCAACCCGGCGGCGAAACCGTTGCTCGCAGAACCCGCCACTCCCTCCGGCAACGCGTCAGCCGGCGTTGATCACCCGCGACTGGTTCGCTGGGCAAAACAACTCGGGCGTTCGATGAGCCGTGGCCCCGGCGCGATCGTCGACGGCGAACGGATGAGCAATGAGTTCTTGGAACTGAACATCAATCCGGAACACGGTGGTATCCAAGGTGTTTACAGCGGCAAAGTCCGTGGCAATCGCTTGTCGACACGCATCGAATTTGTGCCCGCAAAACGAAAGTCAACCGACAAGAACGCGGCAGGCTTGGTTGCCAAGTGCGACTCGGTACAAACAAAAGAAAACTCGGTCTCGCGCGGCGTGGTCGCACTGACTGGTTCGATCGAATTGCCCAGCACAATGTCTAGCGAAACACAGTCCGGGTCTGGTGAAACACAGTCCAGCGAAGCATCCGGATCGTCCACCGGCCAATCACTGAAATGGCAATCGGAAATCGAACTGGTTCGAGGCAGCCGATTGGTGCGGTACCGCATCCGCTTCCAATCATTGCCGGGAACATCCAGCAACACCGATCAAACGAACGCTCCTTTGGACTGGATCCATCACCCGGTTCTGCGGATGGCGTTCCCAGGTGCCAGTCCCGTGGTGCGGGCGATCGTGCGAGAAAAACTGCACCGCACCAGCGCCCGGCGTTTCCTCGCTCCACTTGGATTCGTGCACGAAGAAGACGAGTGCCAAACGTTGGTCGCCAGCCACGGCAATGCCTTCCATCGCCGTAGCGAAGATCGGTTCTTAGAAACCTTGTTGCCTCTCGCCGAAGCAGCGACCTCCACGAACGAAGCCACCGATGACAACTCGGCGGGCTTCTCGGATTGGCAAGAATTCGCGTTCGGATTTGACGTGCCTCACCCAATCGACGCTGCCATGCAACCTTGGCGAACACCGACGGTGCTGCAGGTGCCCGATGGTCAGATGATTCGCAAGGGCGTGCCCGCCGGATCCTGGTTGATGCACGCCTCGCCATCGAGCATGCGAATCCAAATTGTCGCGACAGGCAAGTTGGATGACGGCCGCATGGTGATGCACTTGCGGGCCATCCAAACAACCAGCAAAACGGTTCGCGGAGTCGTGCGTTTCTGCCAACCGGTTGCTTTGGCACATCCGATATCGCCGCTGTCGCGTCCGCTTGGAGACGGCAATGAAGACACATCGGCGCCATCCCCAACCGTTTCGATGCAAGCCATTGATGCAGCATCGATTGACGGCGAAGTCAAATGCGAAGACGACCGGATTGAGTGGGCGTCGTCCGGACACGGCGTGACTCACTTGTGCGTCGTTTTCGACACGAGCAAGTGAGCCGATGAGCGAGCCGCTTTCCCCCGTCGCCGTTTTTCGAGAAGCCGCCCTGCGATCTGATTTATTGCAGGCGGAACAGTGGGAACGCGCCGCCAAAGAAGTCAAACAAAACCTTGCCAGTGAAGATCGCTTGGATCCCGAGTTGGTCTGCGAAGAAATGTCGAGGGTGCTCGTCCGCGATCGAATCTTGACGCCCTACCAGTCTCAACAAATACGAGCGGGACGAACCAAGCTGACACTCGGCAACTACGTCATCACCGAGTTCCTCGGCCAAGGCGGGATGGGGCAAGTCTTTGGTGGCGTGCACAAGATCATGGGCCGGCAGTGCGCGATCAAAGTGCTTCCGCTGCAGAAATCGGATCCGCTCAGTTTGGAAAGTTTCGCTCGTGAGATTCGGCTGCAATCGAATCTGGACAGTCCGTATTTGGTGCGAGCCTTTGACGCGGGCAAAGACGGCAAAGTGCACTACTTGGTCACCGAGTATGTTCCCGGCACCGATCTGCGACGCTTGGTTCGCGAGCACGGCCGACTGTCGATGCAGCAAGCCGCATCAATCATCGCTCAAGCCGCCGCGGGGCTGGCTTACGCGCATGAGTCAGGTTTGGTCCATCGCGATGTCAAACCTGCCAACATCATGGTCACTCCCGATGGTCACGCCAAAGTGTCGGACGTCGGATTGGCCGCTTTGTCATTTGGACCAGATGATGATCCACGTGCCGGGATGGTTGTCGGCACGGCGGACTACCTTTCGCCCGAACAGATTCGAACGCCAGATCAAGTCGGACCGCCCAGTGATATCTATTCACTGGGATGCACGCTGTACTACGCGTGCACGGGGTCCGTTCCGTTTCCCGGTGGCGACTCGAAATCAAAATGCCGTCGGCACTTGAACGAGATGCCGCTCAAACCAACTCAGGCGGCACCCGAACTCAGCGAAGCGTTCGTCGACACGATCGCGGATATGATGGAAAAGGATGTGTCTCGACGGATCACCACCGCAGCAGAAGTCGTGATGCGACTGAGTCCCTGGGCCACGATGGATGCCAACACCAACGATTCCGGATCCATTCAAATCGGCGAAGGCATGCAACCCGTCGCGATCCCCGCCGCCGGCATTCCTCGGCCGGAAGACTCGCTGGGCGAATCGATGCTGGACGAAATGAGCTGGGACAACATCGGCTCCTCCGCTGGCGATCCAGTTGCCGCGGCATCGCTTAGCAACTCATCAGTGACACCGCCCCCGCCTCCGCCCGAATTGGATTCGCCCGTTGCACCACCGAGTTCCTCCGTCGGATTTTCGACTGGCCAGTGGCTCATCAGCATTCTTCTCTTCACCGCCATTGGCTTCGTTTTCGGGTACCTTACCGCTCGCGGTGTGTTGTTTCATTGACGGTGCCATCGCATCTCATCGCCGGATCCCATCCATTGCATAACGCGGTTTGAAATGCAGGAAGCCAGTTTGGATGTTGTCCGATGAAGTGCAGGCGAACTCCACTGACGATCACGCAGGCCGCTGCCATCTTTGCGGCGGCGTTCTTGTACCTCGTGCTGCTCCTTTGGTGGATGCTTCCGTTTCTAAGATCTCAACCAGGGCTTCACCCGGCAACGCATTGGTACTTGATTGGCTACGCGCTGTTCCCGCCGATGATCGGCTATGCACTCTGGCAAGCACGACGCGAGGGAGCCGACACACTTGCGAAGTTGCTCGCGTCACTCTGCGTTCGTCCGATGACTCATCGTGATTGGAAGTCTGCCGCCGCAGGAATTTTCGCTGTGTTGGCTGGAACCGGTCTGCTGCTCGGTGGCTGGAGTCACCTGGCTGGGCTCGATTGGTTGCCGCCGGTGAACACCTCACCTTGGTGCATCGACATGTCACCGCTGGAGGGCAGCAATCGTCTGTTGCTCTTGGCTTGGGCGCCGATGTTTGTGCTCAACATTGTCGGCGAAGAACTGCTGTGGCGAGGATACGTGCAATCACGCCTGACGATCCGACACCGTTGGCAGGCAATTGGATTGCTATGGCTCGCCTTCCACCTCCCCTTTGGCGTTTCGACGATGGTCCTGTCCTTGCCCCTGATGTTGGTTCTGCCATTCGTCTTCGAGCGAACCCAAAACACAACCGTCGCCATTCTGATCCACGCCATGTTCAACGGCCCCGCCTTCCTAGCCGCCGCCTTCGGCCTGCTACCGGGTTGAGTTGTTTTGGCAAAGCGAACGAACTCAATCTGACTCGCAATCTGTCTTCCCAGCGGCGTCCATGTCGAGGTCATCGGCATGTGCCGTGATCTTACACCGCACATCCACGACTTCCCTCATGCCGGGGCGAATGCAAATGAATGGCTCCAAAGCCACAACCAACGAGCCATACAATACAAGTCCCAAAGAGGTAGAGCAGGCGAATTCTGAACACAACAACCACCCATGCAAACCATACCTAATCAGCCCTAAAGAACTATACCGCATGATATTGTTGGCAAAACCGACATCTCTACCATTGAGAACGCAAGTGCTCTACATAAGCTAAGTGGAGTCAGCAGTAGTTGACAGATGCTCACCAAACGACCTCTATGTGACTGTGATGATGATCAGAACGTGTCTATGCATTGCCCTACTCGCCTGCGTTGCCGCACCTCAAACGCACGCTGCATTTGTCTTGGATTTCACTTCTTCTACGGGTGGATTCACCGCAAATAGCGCCACATCAGTTGGACTTTCTGGTGGAACATTGGAAATTGCAGGTGCAGCCGGTGGCGGCGACTTCTTTGAGACGCCGACGCGAGCAGCAGATCTCACCTTCGACTCGTCATCCCCACTGGGCATCGAACTTGCAAACGCCAAGACAAACGGTGGCACGATCACCTTTGACGTTTCAATTAATGAAGCCGATATCGTTTGGGAAGGTGCTGGTCGCCCCTCCAACCTAGAGGTTCAACTTACGCTTGCTAGTCCCGACTTTGACACAGAAGTTGTGCTGCTGTCAGTTCCTGGAGTTGGTGGAACATCTTCCAATACCTTCTCTACTGACATCGTGGCGGGCAATGGCCAGCAATTTAATGGAACGAATGGCAGTATCAATTTCAATGAAAACCCTGGCACACTTTCGATCGGACTGAAGGACTCCGGGGATTTCATTACCTCGGCGACATTTACGATCGACAACTTCACCGTTGCCGCAAACGCTAGCGCCGTCCCCGAACCTTCTTCCATGGCGTTGCTGGCTTTTGGTGGAGCTGGGCTCGTTTGGCGTCGACGCAAATCGAAGAGGACTTCCGCCTGAAGCCGACAGCATCCTCCTCCGAACCAATGACCAAACTCCAGGGCATCCTCACATTGCGAGGGTGCCTAATTTTTTTGCACCGCTTGGCCTGCTTAGTCGTTCGCCCTTTGCTCCCCGACGCATTTCCCCTTCGAGCCAAACTCAACTCCCTTGACCACTAACTTGCTCGCCTACGCGAACAAGTCGTGGACGACCTTTCCCGCAACATCGGTCAGGCGGAAATCACGGCCGGCGTGGCGGTAAGTGAGTTGCTCGTGATTGAGTCCGAGAAGGTGCAACATCGTGGCGTGTAGATCATGCAGGTGGACTTTGTTCTCGACCGCGTAATACCCGTACTCATCCGTCGCACCGTACTGGATCCCCGTCTTCAATCCCGCGCCCGCCATCCACATCGTGAACCCTTCCGGGTTGTGGTCGCGACCATCATTCCCAGCTCCCTGGCACGTTGGTGTGCGGCCGAACTCGCCTCCCCACAAAACCAGCGTGTCGTCTAGCAACCCTCGAGCCTTCAGGTCTTTCAACAGGCCTGCGATCGGCAGATCGACCTCCGCGGCATTCTGCGTGTGCCCTTTGCGCAAGTTCCCATGTTGATCCCATTGCACCTCTGTGTTGCTATGCGTGATTTGCACGAACCGCACGCCTCGTTCCGCGAATCGACGTGCCATCAAGCACTGGCGTCCAAAGTCCGCCGTGGTCTCGTTGTCGATGCCATAAAGCTTGTGCGTCGCCTCCTTTTCGGATTCTAAATCCAACGCCTCGGGCATCTCCGTTTGCATTCGAAATGCCAACTCAAAGGACTTGATCCGAGCTTCGAGTGCCGAATCAGGCCCAGTCGTCTCCAAAAATCCCCGACTCATTGACTGGGCCAAATCAAGCTGCATCCGTTGCGTCTCCAACGACAGGCGAGCGTTCTGCACGAACTTCACCCGGGCTTGATCGGACGGCTGACTCGCATTGCCAATCGGCGTCCCTGAAACGCTGGCGGGAAGAAACGCCGAGCCCCAATTTTTCGTGCCGCCATGCGCCAATGTTGGACAGATCGTGATGAACCCCGGGAGGTTCTGGTTCTCGGTGCCCAATCCATACGTCACCCAAGATCCCATGCTCGGTCGCACGAACACATCGCTGCCGGTGTGCAACTTCATGCTCGCCCCGCCATGTGCCGGGTTGGTTCCATGCAGTGAGTTGATGATGCATAGATCGTCCACACACTCCGCGACATGCGGGAACAACTCACTGACCGCGATGCCGCTCTCGCCATACTGTTTGAACTTCCAAGGCGAAGCCAACAGGTTGCTGGTCGGAGCAAACTGCACGCGAGGTTTTTCGAACGGCAACGGTTTGCCATCGTCTTTCTGCAACTGTGGCTTGTAATCAAACGTGTCCATGTGCGACGGGCCGCCCTTCATGAACAAAAAGATCACTCGCTTCGCCTTGGGTTCAAAATGCGGTTTCCCTGGGCACATCGCCGCACCCCCATTCGCTGCGAGGGTCTCCTCCGCCAGCAACGATGCCACCGCCAATGACCCAAACCCCGCGGCGGTGTTCTGCAAGAGATGTCGTCGTGAAAATTGCATCGAATCAGGTGGGACGGAGAAAGGCGGGGCGTCAAAACGTTCGAGTTGGCAAAGGTCGGCTATCGGATGTAGACAAACTCACTGGACGAAACCACGGCTTGGCACAACGCTTGCCAAGTTAAACGTGTCCGATCCGCCTCGCTGTCGCCCGAGGAAACATGGTCTTTCCGCAAAAGCGTTTCGAACTGTGAGAGGAAACGCACGGCGTCAGAAATTTCCACATCGGTTGCCGGCCTCCCAAAAGCCTCCAAGTACAACCGCCGAATCCGTTGCACTGCATCGTTGTCGTCTGCCAACAATCGATCCGCGAATGCAAACGTCAGATCAGA
This sequence comes from Rhodopirellula sp. JB055, assembly GCF_043100905.1. Lineage (NCBI taxonomy): Bacteria > Pseudomonadati > Planctomycetota > Planctomycetia > Pirellulales > Pirellulaceae > Rhodopirellula > Rhodopirellula sp. JB055. The sequence goes on from NZ_JBICHO010000068.1 coordinate 6,706, forward strand.
CACCATTTCTGAATTCATCAAAAACAACGCTTGTGGTGCGATCGTGCTGGTGTTTCGGTCGCCGTTAAGAACGCTTGCGTCGGTGTAGTCAAACAATTGGAACATGTCGAACAAATGATTGCGAATCACCGGCACGTAGATTGAACGGCGGGTCGAATCGTACTTGGATTTGTCCTGCGACGTGTGGTTGAACACGTACTCGCGATTCATATACGGCATGATGTTGCCGCCTGTGTTCCGGTCAAGCTGCCCGCTGACGGCCAACAATCCATCGCGAATCGCTTCGGCTTCGAGGCGGCGTAGACTGAACCGCCAGTACCACTGATTGCTAGGATCCAACGCCGCGTTGCCCGAGTCAAAATCGCTGCTGCGTTGGTAAGTTTGCGACAACAGGATCATCCGGTGCATCGACTTGATCGACCAACCTTCTTCGACAAACTGAACCGCCAACCAATCCAACAACTCCGGATGCGTTGGTGGACTTCCCTTCAACCCAAAATTATCGACCGTGCTGACCAAACCTTTCCCGAAGTGCCCACGCCACAAACGATTCACCATCACGCGAGCGGTGAGCGGATGACGGCCATTGGTCAGCCAACGAGCAAACTGAAGGCGACCGCTTTGGTCATCTGGAATCACCGGTTGCCCGTCCCACGCCAACACCTCCGGCACTCGTCGAGGAACGATTTCACCAAGAGTCAGGTGACTGCCGCGAAGATGCACCGGGGTGTCCACGATTTCACCGTCCAACACTCCCATCGCCATCGGCACCTCGGGAACTGTCTCCTTCCAAGCCGCCAATTCCTCCCGTAGCGTCTTCAGCTCCGCCTGGGTCTCTGCCGCGAAACGCTTCTCGACTTCCTCGGGCTTCGCATCCACGTCCGCCGGCGGGTCGAGTGTCGACTTTGCCGCTTCCACCTTTGCATTGATTCGCTTTTCTCGAGCAGAGATCTGTTGCTCGTGGGCAATCCGGTGTGCTGCCTGCTCGGGATTCTCGATCGAGTTCTCATGCCACTTGGCAACGGTTTTATAACTGTCCATCGTTTGAGTGCTTTGAAAGATCCCCGCCAGCCCGTAGTAGTCCCGGTGGCTGATCGGATCAAACTTGTGCGTGTGACAGCGGGCACACCCAAGCGTCAGCCCCATCAGGCTGCGCCCGACCGTGTCAATCTGCTCGTCGATGATGTCCATCGCCATCTTGGTTTCATCCTGCTCGGCCAGCACCTTTGGTCCCAGTACCAAGTAACCCGTCGCAATCAACCGCTGGTGACGAAGTTCGATGTCGTCGCCGGAATCAAGCAAATCACCCGCCAATTGTTCGACCACGAACTCGTCGTAGGGCTTGTCATCGTTGAGCGAACGCACGACGTAATCGCGGTAACGCCATGCGTTCCCATGAACCACGTTTTCATCCAGCCCATTCGAATCGGCATAGCGAGCAACGTCCAACCAATGTCGCGCCCATCGCTCACCGTAGTGAGGCGACGCGAGCAAGCGGTCGACCACGCGAGCGAAGGCATCAGGAGAATCGTCGGCGAGGAAGGCGTCGATCTCCTCTGGTGTTGGCGGCAGACCGATCAAGTCGAATGTGACTCGTCGGAGCAGCGTTCGCTTGTCCGCAGGCGGATTGAGACGCAGCCCGTGCTCTTCCAACTTGGCCAACACAAACGCGTCAATCGGGTTCGTTGCGTTCTCGATCGAGCCACCCGCAGACGGCGGAGTGACTTTGACAGGTGGTTGAAACGCCCAATGCTCCCGTCCAGTCTGTATATCGACCTCGCCTCGCTGGGCGATCGGTCCGAGCTCACCTGAATCGGGATGCGGGGCGCCGATCTGAATCCAGTGCATCAGATCAGCGATTTGAATATCAGACAATTTTTCGTCCGGCGGCATCCTCAAATCATTGTCCTGATACCGTACAGCCGTCATCAACAAACTACTCGCCGGTTTGCCGGGAACTAACGAAGGCCCCGCCAAACCGCCCGTCAAGATTCCCGCCAACGTGTCAACACGGAGTTCTGATTCCTGAGAATCCTCCCCATGACACTCATAGCAATGATCGATCAACTGTGGGCGAATTTTGGCTTCGAAAAAGTCAAGTTGTTCCGCCGTGGCCTGGCCCACACCGTTCGACTCGGCATCCTCCGCACCACCAGCAGCAACGGGACTGATCACCAACCAACCCAACCAACCGAACACCACGAGTGGTTGCATCAACTTGATCCCCAAGCCGACCGAAAGCAAACATCCGCCCATTCCTTGTTCAACGCGCGGTCCTCCCGCATTGATTGAATGCATCGAACGTCTCCTAGAACTGAGGATTTCCGGCATGGTAGATTTCCAAAATTTCGGCTTCGTCCAACGCGTCATTGAGCATCAAGAACTCGTCCATTCGACCGTTGAAATTACGAATCGCATGAGCACTCTGGTCGACAGGACGTCCCCAGTTGCACAATTCCGCATCACCAATTCGGATGGGACCATCATACTGAAGCCGACCTTCGCAAGGCACACGTTGCCCGTTGAAGTAGTGACGCACCGTTTGGTTGTTTCCGTCGAACACCGAGGCAACGTGAATCCATTGCCCCAATCGCGTGAGATCCACCAGCGGCGGTGTGTATCGCCACGCCACACCTGAAACCTGGCCTACAGATAAACCAAGTTGCCCGCGACGATCAAACTGCCAATGAATTTCTCCCTCGTCCCAGCCATCAGTGAGCAACAACGAACTGAGCAGACGGTCCAGCCCATCGACTCGGACCCACGCTGCCAGCGTGATCGATTCATAGTCGCCCCCTAAATGAAATCGAACCCGGTCGCTGGGACGTTTGAAATCCAACGCGGTCTTTCCCGGCCAACGTCCCTCCGACCAAGCACATCCAATGATGGATCCGTCCGAAGCGGTTTGGCCCCTCGCAAGGTTCGGCAAGATGGTTGTCGACGTTTGCGAACCTGACAGATCCGGCGACGCAAAATCGTAGTACATCAACACCCGAGGATCCTTCCGAATCTCTTCGCTCCATCTTTGCCAACGTTCGATCCCTTGCTGGCGACGTTCGGTTTGGTCCTGTCGCAGCAGTGACTCGGACGGCATTTTGCCGATGCGATTGGCTTCTCGAAGTGAATTGCCATTCCCGTCGACACTCATCGATTGCCCCGTCACCAATTCATGCAGTGACGCCGTCTTTCCCACTGCCGCAGGATCATGCAGTTCCACCAATCCATCATAAACATGAACTTCGGTCGGCTCACCGGGTGCTGCCGAAACACCAAATTCCGTCCCCAGATCGACGATCTTCGTCTCGGGAGTCAGCACGGTGAACCCACGGGCCGGAACGGGAACATTTGCCCAAGCATTGCCCTCATGCAACACCACAAGGTTCGGATCGCGAATTTCGAGTTTGGCGGGCCCCTGCAGCGTCAACACAGCTCCTCGAAAGAATTGCAACTGCACCCATCCTGACTTCAATTGCAACGTTTGCTTCGCTGAAATCGAATCGCCCATGCGAAACGCTGACTCGCCCACCCAATCAACCTCAACGGTTCGTTTCAGCAACGCAACCGACGGGTCAACCGGTTCGGATTCAGCCGTCACCTGCATTGAATTCCCAACGCTTGTTCCGGACGATGCCAATCCCGATTGCCGTCCAGTCCACATTCCAATCCAAAATGCCACCATCAAGCACGCGGCGATCGCCACGCCGGCCCGCGGCGCCCAGCGGCGAAATTGATCACGCGTGGTATTCAGACTCGACCGATCCAGGACGCTATGCAGGAAGTCAAACTTCTGTGATTCCGCGTCCAGACGTTGCTCCAACAGTTCCGAGAACCTTTCCCCCGTCCGATCCTCGCGAACCAACATCGCCAACCCCTCTTCCATTTGGACTTTGGCAACATAGCGCTGCTGCAGCGACTCATCGTCCACCAGCGACTGTGCCAAGCGATCCATCTCGGTATCACTGAGCTCACCGTCCAGCAGACGCCCCAGTTGCTGATCAAACTCCTGATTGCGATCTTGTTCGCTCACGTCGCTGCCTCCCTTAAACGGGTTTCAACGCAAGTCCGAAGCAGCCCGCGAAGTCGCGACAATGCTTGACGGACCGCGACTGGGGTCATCTCGGTTTCACTTGCCAACTGCGTCGCGTTCTGGCCTTCTGTGTAGCGGCCGTTCACCAAAGCCCGCCCATGACCTGGCAATCGATCCACACAAGCACGAAGCGCTGCGAACCAGTCTTCGGACCACGCACCGGTCGTGGGTTCGTCGGACATCGCCAGCATCGCTTCACTCAGGGACGCGTTGACGACGCGTCGCCGGCGAGAAGTCTTTCGAAGCTCGTTGCGAACCAAATTGCGAGCGATCGATCGCAGCCAAGGTCCTGCATCGTCCATGCTTTCCAGCGTATCAATCCGCTGATAAGCAACCACAAACGCATCCTGGGCCAGATCATCGACTGCGTCGGGCATCGTACCAAGCATGCGGATGAACATCCGCAGTTGGGCTTGGTGTTCCAGAACCAGTTTGGCGAATTCGTTTCGTTGCATCGGTCATGTTCCTTTCGCCATACCATGTCTCCACCTTCAAAAGTGTGACATAGCGAGAGCGAAAAAACTTCTAAACCTCGCAAAACAGACTTAGCGAACCACTGACGTGACCATTTGTGCAGCCAAGGCAGGAGCACGAAATGATCACAGCAACCGAATACCAGCTTCTTCAATCGCGATAATCTTTTGCTTGTACAAACCACCAATTGTCTTTTTGAATTGGCTTTTGCTCATCCCAAAGAGATCCGAAATTTCTTTCGGCGGTGATTTGTCGTGGACAGGTGCGTAACAGCCATGCTGACCCAAATAGCTCAAAATGGTTTCGCTGAGAGCATCGCGAATTTGCTGGCCGCTTTTCAGACTGAGGTCGATCTTTCCATCGAAACGAACGTGCTTCACGTAACCTGGAACCGTCTGACCAAAACTGATCCGTTGGTCCACTTCGTCTTTGTAAAGCAGTCCCCAGTGGCTCTGGTCCACGATCGCCTTGTAGCCCATCTCAGTGCTGTTGGCGATGATCAACTCAACCGCCTGCTGCGGATAGAAACCGTGATCCGGGTCATTGCGCACGTATTTGTCGATCTTCGACGTGGCTGTGATCCGTTCTTGGTTGTCGAGATACAAGAAAACAAGGTAGGACTTGCCCACCACCATCGGCCGATGTTGTTCAGCGAAGGGAACCAAAACATCTTTGTCCAATCCCCAATCCAAGAACGCTCCCACGGGAGTGTTCTCCTTGACTTCCAAGTAAGCGAATTCGCCAACCTCCGCCTTGGGAACCTGAGTCGTCGCGATCGGCCGGTCTTCTGAGTCCAGGTACAGAAAAACTTCGACGACGTCGCCCACGCCCAAATCATCCGGTTTGTGCTTGTTGGGCAGCAAGATTTCGCCCAAATCCCCAGCATCCAGATACACTCCAAAGTCCGTTTGCTTGAGCACCTCCAAGTCAAACGTCCCGCCGATTTCAATCATCATGTTGATTCATCCATCCGATCAAGCCGCCCACAACCCGGGCATCAAGACGGAGGCCCAATGTGCCAGCGTTCAGCCCGACCATTTCACGATTTGTATTTGCGTTTCTTCAGCGGCGGGTTGCTGTGAAGGATCTCGCCAGCATCAGAAACCTTCAGGTAATAAGACGCTCCGATGTGGATTCTTTTTGACAAAGAAAACTCGCCCAGCGGTTCCAGCTCTTCCCAAACGTTGACCCGGTAATTCCCGTTGTGGTGCTGGCACACTTCCACGCGATGCAGACGCGGAGGCTTGCCAATTTTCTCGAGAATCTGCGACTTGATCGTCGCCGCGTGGTCGGTAACCGACTCCGGCTCATCTTTTTCGGGGACTGGTTGATCGACTTTTGCCATGTTTTCCTCGGCCACTGGAAGGTGATAAGACGCTGAACTGTAGCCTAACGGACTCCGGTTCGATACGAGGCGAACTGGACCAAAACGCTCTGCGAGCCAAAGCAACCTCCCATGCGCCCTCCCCGTGCTCACGGAGAACGTTCCCCAATCGCGAAACTGTCTTTGCTTTCGGAGTCTCTTTTTAAAAGCCACCCAAAAAAAAACACCGAATGGCAAATTGGGATTTAAAAAAAAGCGCACAAGAAGAACGTCTGTTTTCAAATATTTAACACACGATAAAAAAAAATTGCCACGG
>NZ_JBICHO010000069.1:0-12186 GCF_043100905.1 Rhodopirellula sp. JB055
GCATCCAAGCCTCCGCCTCGCTCTGGCAAGCCATCGCATCTGCTTGAGAAGTCTCGACAGAGCTTACGCTTCAATCAATTCGTCACCTCTCCCCCAACAAAGTTGGAGGAGAGGTGACACCGCGCTTGGGAAGTCCTTCAACAGCAGTCGATCAATAATCGGTCGCGGCACCGCCAGATTCGGCGATCGACACGGTGCTGCCTTTAACAGCCTGACGAACCTGACGCGTCTCGACTTCTTTTTGCAGACGCGCGATCGCTTCCTTGATCGGCATCGATCCGAGGTCGCCTTCGATTCGGTCACGCAGCGCAACCTGTCCCGATTCGGCTTCCTTCGGCCCCACGACGGCCATGTAGTTGACCAAGTCGATCTGGGCGTTGCGAATCTTGGCTTGGACCTTTCCGTCAGATGCATCGACGGTGACTTTGAACCCGGCTTCGTCGAATTGCTTGGCCACCGCCGTCGCGTATTCAACGGACTTGTCCGACAAAGGCAACACGCGAATTTGCTCAGGCGACAACCACATCGGAAACGCACCGGCAAAGTGCTCGATCAACATCCCGGTGAATCGTTCCAGCGAACCAAACGGTGCGCGGTGGATCATCACCGGACGGTGCGTCGCGTTGTCGTTGCCTTTGTATTCCAGCTTGAAGCGTTCGGGCAGATTGTAATCCAACTGCACCGTTCCCAACTGCCAGGAACGACCAATGCAATCACGCACCATGAAGTCCGCCTTCGGACCATAGAACGCTGCTTCACCGGGCTCTTCGTTGAATGACAAACCGGATTGCTCCAGCACACCTCGCAGAGCGCCTTCGGCGTGATCCCAATTCTCTTCGCTGCCGACGTACTTGCTGCTATCCGGATCCCGCAGCGACAACTGCACGCGGTAATCATCCAGCCCAACGGACTCGAGCACGAACTTGGTCAACTCGATCGTTGCCCGAAATTCCTCTTCGACTTGATCCGCGGTGCAGAAGATGTGCGCGTCATCTTGCGTCAGCCCACGCACCCGCATCATCCCGTTCAGTTCGCCAGTTTGCTCGTGGCGATAAACGGTTCCGAACTCGAACAACCGCAACGGCAACTGACGATACGACCGCGGTTGGGCAGCAAAAATCTGACAGTGGTGCGGGCAGTTCATTGGCTTGAGCAGATATCGTTCGTTGTTCAATTGCCATCGATGCAGCACGTCCTTCTTCGCGTCGTTGGATGCCGACGGTTTGTACTCTGGCAATTTGACACCGAACACTTCCGCCGCGGCGATCAACTTGTCTTCGTCGTCCTTCGACAAATCATCTTTGTCCAGACGAGTGCTCCACGCGTCGAGCAACCCACCCACTTCGCTACCGAACAACGGAGCAAACTGGCTGTCGCGATAGTATGGGAAGTGACCGCTGGTTTCGTACATTTCCACACGGCCGATGTGCGGGCTGTAGACCGGGTCGTAACCACGTGAAAGCAATTCGCGACGCAAGAAGTCTTCCAACGTGACGCGCACGCGGGCTCCCTTGGGCAACCACAGGCACAACCCTTGGCCGACTTCGGGATTGATTGCGAACAAGCCGTGTTGTTTGCCGAGCACGCGGTGGTCGCGGCGTTTGGCTTCTTCGAGCTGTTCGAGGTAGCTGTTCAGTTCTTTCTTGTCAAAGAACGCGGTGCCGTAGACCCGTTGCAACTGACGTCCCGAGGCATCCCCTTTCCAATACGCACCGGCAACACTCAACAGTTTGATCGCTTTGATCATTCCCGCATGAGGGATGTGAGGCCCGCGGCAAAGGTCGACGAACTCGCCTTGGCGATAGAAGCTGACCGTAGCTTGGTCACCCAAACCGGTTTCGATGTGTTCGACCTTCAGGTCTTGATCGAGGTCATCGCAAAGCTTGCGGGCTTCATCACGCTCCAGCACAAAGCGTTCGAACGGTTCCTTGGCTTTGATGATCTTTTTGATTTCCGCTTCGATCTTTGGAAAATCATCTTCACTGATTTTTTCCGGCATATCGAAGTCGTAGTAGAAACCGCCCGAGGTGGTCGGGCCAAACGCCAACGAGACACCTTTGTAAACCCGCATGATCGCTCGAGCCATCACGTGGGCCGCCGAGTGACGCAGGACATCCAGCGCTGATTCGTCACGCGTGGTCAGCAAACGAAGCGGAACCACGTTTTCATCATCAGCGATCTCGCCGAGAGGACGGAACGAATCGACAATCGTGCCGTCCACCTCAGCCGCCACGACGCTGCGGGCAAGGCCTTCGCTGATCTCTTTCGCGACGTCCATCGCGGTGGCGTCAGCGGGTTGGGTTTTCAGCGAACCGTCCGGCAATCGGACTTGAACTTCAGCGGCCTGGGACGACGAGGAAGCGGAAGTGGAGGGGGAATGAGAGGACATCGGAAAATTTTCTTTCGAAACAAGGATGGGTCGCGAGATACGAAGTCGCGAATCGACTGCCAAGAATAGCGGTTCAGGGGGGGACAGCAGAAGTTCAGTTCGAGTTCGCCATGGATTTCACGCCCCATTCGGCGTCAAAAACGCGTGAAACGCGCCGCGACCAAGCAAAGTCGCGACAATCCTTCGCACTTCGCGACGTAGACAGCTCCATTCAGTTGCGATGACTCGGTAGGTGAACCAAAATGGAGCCCGCCCTCCCAATTCGCTCCTCCACCCCCCCGGCCTCGCGAATGCCTGCGTCCTTTTCCCCCGTGGTTTCCACCGCGGCGAGTCCGATTTCGCTCGGTTTCGGCGTTCTCACGCTCTTTCTCGCTTGGATCCTGCCGGCAAACGCAGAGGAGGTTTCGTTTCAAGAAGACGTGCGTCCGATCCTCTCGAACCACTGCTTCGCTTGCCACGGCCCCGACGAAAACAACAACGCCGCGGGATTCCGGCTGGACGTCGAGGGAGAAGCTGACCTGGACGAGGTCCTGGTCCGGATCGAGTCCGAAGATCCCGACTCGATCATGCCGCCACCGGACATGCACAAACCGCTGAAGCCGCAGCAGATCGCGGTTCTGAAACAATGGATCGAACAAGGGGCACCCTACGAAGCCCACTGGGCATTCGTGGCCCCGGCGGCGCCGGCCTTGCCCGAGTCACTGGACGCGGAATGGACCGCCCCGATCGATCGCTTTGTGCGATCCAAAATGGAATCCCAAGGGCTGACGCCACGCCCCCGAGCCGATCGCCGAACGCTGATCCGTCGCCTGTCACTGGACCTGACCGGGCTGCCGCCCACCGCTGATGAAATCGATGCGTTCCTGAACGACGATTCCGAATCCGCCTACCAAGACCTGGTGGATCGCCTGATTGCCAAACCTGCGTTCGGCGAGCACATGGCGCGTTACTGGTTGGACCTCGTTCGGTTCGCTGACACCAACGGGATGCACCACGACCACTACCGCGAGATGACACCGTATCGTGACTGGGTGATTCGGTCGTTCAACGAAAACCTGCCCTTTGACCAATTCATCGTCGATCAAATCGCCGGCGACCTGCATCCCGATCCCAGCATCGATCAATTGATCGCATCGGGTTTCAATCGATTGCACTTGATCATCGACCGCGGGACCGCCTTGCCCGAAGAGAGCTTCGTCAAGAATGTCGTTGACCGAGTTTCCGCGGTCGGCACAGCGTTCATGGGCCTGACCCTGCAGTGTGCCGTTTGCCACGACCACAAGTACGACCCAATCTCGCAGAAAGATTTTTTCTCGCTGTACGCGTTCTTCAACAACTTCGATGGCGGCCCAGAAACGGGCGGGCGCCGCGGCACCGATTTTCAACGCGGACTGCAACCGCCGTACATCGAATTTCCGACGGAAGAACAATCCAAAACGCTGGCACGCTTGAACGCAGAGATCGCTCGCCTGCAAACGGAAGCGAAAGACCTGCAACCCAAACCGGAACCCGACAAACAAGCTCCCGATGCTTCCAAACTTGACGCTCTCGCTGGGAGGGTCGAGCAAAGCGAGGGGAGGGCCGCGCCAGTATTATCACCGGAACAGCGCAAGCAAAAACTGCAACAGGTTCAAACCGCGATCGCGAAATTGAACAAAGAACGCGACAGCGTCTTGGTTAACGTGCCCGCAACCTTGGTGATGAAAGAACGAGCGGAAATTCGCCCGGCCCACATTCTGATTCGCGGTGCCTACGATGCCCCCGGAGAAGTCGTCACTCGTAACACGCCCTCGTTCCTCCCGCCGCTGCCAGACGCCAACGATCCTAAAACGCCAAGAACACGCATGGACTTGGCTCGCTGGATGGTCGATCCATCCAACCCACTGACCGCTCGCGTCGCCGTCAATCGTTTTTGGCAGCAACTGTTTGGCGTCGGGTTGGTCAAAACCTCCGAAGACTTTGGCGCTCAAGGACAACTGCCATCCCATCCCAAGCTGCTTGATCATTTGGCCATCGACTTCATCGATTCCGGCTGGGATGTGCAAGGCTTGATGCGTTCCCTCGTCAACACTCGGACTTATCAGCAGTCCTCCATCGCGCCGTCGGAGTCATACGCGGCCGACCCGCAAAACCGCTTGCTCGCTCGGGGTTCCCGATACCGACTCGATGCCGAAGTCATTCGCGATCAGGTGCTTTCCGTCTGCGGGCTGCTCAGCCCCACGATGTACGGGAAAAGCGTCAAACCACCACAACCCGAAGGATTGTGGAAGATCGTTGCGATGCCAACTTCGTATCCCAATAGCTACGTGCCCGATTCGGGCGAGAATACCGTCCGGCGCAGCGTGTACACGTTTTGGAAACGTGGTCTGCCACCGCCACAAATGACGATTTTCGACGCCCCGAATCGAGACAGTTGCATCGCCCGACGCGAACGCACCAACACGCCGCTGCAGGCACTCATGATGATGAACGAGCCTCAGTTCTTCAGCGCATCCACGACGCTCGCCAAACGATTGCTCGATGATGAAACGTTGAATGCCGAAGACGGCGACCAACAAAAACGCCTGGCCGCTGCCTACGAAACCATCACTTCGCGACCGCCAACCGATGCGGCTCTCGAATCGTTGTCGCGATCGCTCGAGACCTTTCAATCGCTGTATGAATCTCAACCGGCTGAGGCCACCGCCCTCGTGCAACGATGCACGGATCCGGCTGTCCAAGCCGCGACGTCCGCCCCCGACCAAGTCCGCTTGGCCGCATGGACCATGGTGGTCCATTCCATCTTGAATCTGGATTGTGTTCGAACACGGGAATGACGTCTCGCTTCCCATCCACCCGCCGACCGAATTCGACCTGCCTCTCTATTGACCTTCCCATGAACGCCCCTCAAAACGCCGCTCTCCAAACGTTGGCCAACCTATCAGGTCGACGTCAATTCTTGCAGCAATCCGGCATGGGACTCGGAGCAGCCGCGCTAGGATCGATCGTCGCTCGTGCTCACGCCAACGAAGCCAAATCCATCGACAAGCCCGCCGCCGTGAAAGCCGGCGAGAAGGACGGCCTGCACTTTCCCGCCAAAGCCAAACGGGTCATCTTCCTGTTCATGGCGGGCGCCCCCAGCCAAATGGATTTGTTTGATTACAAACCCGAGCTTGCCAAGCAGTTCAAACAGCCGTTGCCGCCCAGCGTCAGCAACGGGCAACGCGTCACCGCGATGACTCGCGGCAAAGAGCAAATCATCGCGCCATCGATGTTCGAATTTTCGCGGCACGGTGAGAACGGGATCCATCTCAGCGAACTGCTCCCGCACCTCGGAACCGTGATCGATGACATTTGCCTGATTCGGTCGACGCACACGGATGCAATCAATCACGATCCCGGCAAAACGTTGTTCTGCACCGGATCGGAGATCCCCGGCAAAGCGAGCTTGGGTTCGTGGCTGAGCTACGGGCTGGGCCGAATGAACGAGAACCTGCCCGACTTCATCGTTCTCAACTCAGCCTTCTGGAGCGGCGACAAAGCCAACATCCAAGCTCTCTACAGTCGATTGTGGGGATCCGGTTACTTGCCATCCAAACACCAAGGCGTCTCGTTTCAACCCTCTGGCGATCCGGTTTTGTTCCTTTCCAATCCGCAAGGCGTGAACCGCGAAAGCCGGCAGAAAATGCTGGACCTGGTCACGGATCTCAACCGCCAGCACATGCAACAAATTGGTGATCCGGAAATCCTGACCACCATTGCTCAACAAGAGATGGCGTTTCGGATGCAGGCGTCGGTTCCGGAACTGACCGACCTGAGCCAAGAAACCGAAGACACGTTGTCGATGTACGGCCCCGAAGTTCACAAGAGCGGCTCGTTTGCACGCAACTGTTTGATGGCACGCCGAATGGTCGAGCGTGATGTTCGATTCGTGCAACTGTTCCATCGCGGCTGGGATCACCACTCGCACTTGCCCCCCAAAATTCGCGGTCAAGCCTACGATGTTGACCAACCGTGCGCCGCGCTGATTCGCGATTTGCGGCAACGTGGAATGCTCGATGACACCCTGGTCGTATTCGCGGGCGAGTTCGGACGCACGACGTATTGCCAAGGTAAACTGACGCACAAGGATTACGGTCGCGATCATCACCCCCGCTGCTTCACGACATGGATGGCCGGCGGTGGCGTCAAAGGCGGCATCGCCCACGGAGTCACTGACGACTTCAGCTACAACGTGGTTGAGAATCCCGTTCACGTGCGTGACTTCAACGCCACGATCCTGCATCAATTGGGAATCGATCACGAGCGATTGACGTTCCCATTCCTTGGACTCGACCAACGTTTGACTGGCGTGGAAGAAGCCCACGTCATCCACGACATTCTGGCCTGACGCATCCACCCATTTCGCGAAGGGTTTGACAAGGCAAAGCGAGCCGACTTAGAACTGCGTCATGGATTTCACCGCGATCGATTTTGAAACGGCAACGCGCCGTTCGGACAGTGCCTGCCAACTGGCGGCGGTTCGCGTTCGCGGCGGGGAGATCGTTGATTCAGTTTGTTGGCTGATTCGACCGCGGCCGTTTGTCTTTTCACCGGCCAACATCCAGATCCACGGCATCACGCCCGGGATGGTGCGTGACGAATCCGAATTTGGCGAGTTGTGGCCGGAGATCCAATCCACGCTGGGCGATGATTGCTTGATCGCTCACAACGCCAGCTTTGACCTCGGCGTGTTGATGGCTTGCTTGGAATCGCACGACCATCCCGTACCGGACATGCAGTACAGTTGCACGCGAGCGATCGCCCGCCGGACTTGGCCACAGCAACCTCGGTTCGGCTTGAAGCCTTTGTCCGATTGGCTGGGCATTCGTTTCCGCCACCACGACGCCCTCGAAGATTCCGTTGCCTGCGCCAAGATCGCTTTGGCGGCGGCAGAGGACACGGGCGCGACCAGCCTCGAAGAACTGGAATCGAAGCTTTCCCTTTCGCGAGGAACGGCTGGCGATTGGGGAAAGAAAGGCCCGACGACGCGACGTGCCTCCAGCAAACGCAGATCGTCCGCGCGACGCCCCTCCGCGCCAGCCTCCGCCGTCGCGATCGCTGGGTCAACGGCCGCGACCGCAACCCTGCCATCCCCCACGCACTCATCCACCCCGACGCGAACCTGGGGGACCAGCGACAGCGGAATGGACCTGCAGCGATTGATGATCCGCGCCGATTTCATCCGTCCGCTGGAAGGCCAAAAAGTCGTCTTCACGGGCGTGCTCAGCAAACTGCATCGGGAGGAAGCCGAATTGCTGACCTCTCGCTGCGGCGGAAAATGCCAATCCAGCGTTTCGCGAAAAACGGACTTGGTCGTCGTCGGCGAACTCGATTCGCGAACGATTCAGGCAGGGCGTACGATGAGCACCAAGGAAGCCGCCGCTCGGCAATTGGCTGACGAAGGCGTTGCTTTGAGAATCATGACGGAGCAAGAGTTCCTAGAAATGATCATCGCGATGTGAACATTCGTCCTAGCGGCTTGCTGTTTTGCTCGAGTTCACAAGCCAACGCGTGAGTTTTGAAGTTGCGCTTTCGCGTGAGGCATTGGTTTTTCATAACCCGACGCGTCAGCGAGGGACCGCATGCCATCGCAACGAACCGGTGGGTCCCTCGCTGCGGCGTCGGGTTGTGAGAAAGTCGGGTTTTGAGAAAAGCGCAACTTCAAAAAGCGTGAGCGAGGGACCCCGTTCCATTGCTGCGAGCCGGCAGGTCCCTCGCTCACCGGCGTGTTGTGAACTCGAGTGGAAGAACGCCCCCCCTCCGTGGCGGACAATACGAAGCAGAAACAGACCGCTCCACGTCCGATTGTGACGCCCCCCGCCCGGATCTCCTTGGTCACAATCCAGCTTGAATTGGCGAAAGAAGCCTGAATTGGATTAAAATGGAGGGTGGTTGTCAGCGGATGCTCAGCCTCCAGCGGGTACATATCCGCCGGGTGGGCGTTCTATTTTTGTCTCAAGCCGCTTCCAGCTCCGCCGGCTCATTCTTTTCTCATGATGGGTCGCGGTTGGGTTTTGCGTCGCACTTCTCGTCTAACTCCCAAAGCGTTTTCATGAAATCGATCGTTCTGTCCCTTTCCGGGCTGCTGATCGCGGGATCTCTCGCTTGTTCATCTTTGGCATCCCCTGCCGCGGCGGCCGATCCTGCTGCTCCGCCACAAGTGGCGATGATCAACGATGCGATTGAACAAGTCTGGCGAGACTTTTCGATCCGGCCCGCCTCAGAAGTTGACGATGCGACGTGGTGTCGCCGCGTTTACCTGGACGTCATCGGGCGAATCCCATCGCTCGAAGAATTGTCCGAATTCATGAGCGACCGCGATTCGAACAAACGCGCCGCGCTGGTCGACCGTTTGCTCAACGACGATCGTTACACCGAAGAGTACGCCAACCACTGGTCGACCGTTTGGACCAACCTGTTGATCGGTCGCAGCGGTGGCACCGACCGTCGTGACCTGACCAACCGAACCGGCATGCAGAAGTACCTCCGCGACAGCTTCGCGGGGAACAAAACCTACGATCAATTGGCTTATGAATTGGTCACCGCCGAAGGGTCCACCACGCCGGGCGAACCGAACTTCAACGGCGCGGTGAACTTTCTGGTCAACAAAGTCAATCAAGAAAAAGGCACGCTCGCGACCAGCAGCGTTTCGCGAATTTTCTTGGGACAGCAAGTCCAGTGCACACAGTGCCACAACCATCCGTTCAACCAATGGAAGCAACAGAAGTTCTGGGAGTTCAACGCGTTCTTCCGCCAGACCCGCGCTCTGCGCCGATTTGTGGATGGCACACGAGACATCAAATCAGCGGAACTGGTCAGCCAAGACTTTGCCGGGGAAGCCAACGACCCCGAGGACGCACTCGTCTTTTATGAGCTGCGAAACGGTTTGCAGAAGGTCGCTTACCCGGTCTTCACCGATGGCACTGAGATCGAAAAAAGTGGCTTTGTCGAAGACGTCAATCGTCGCGAAGAACTCGGACGATTGATGCTGCAAAGCGAGTACCTGGACAAGATGATCGTCAACCGAATGTGGTCGATGTTCCTTGGCTATGGCTTCACGCGTCCGATCGATGACTTGGGTCCACACAACCCATCGTCGCACCCCGAGTTGCTCGACAACCTTGGCAAAGAATTCCGAGCCAACAGTTACGACCTGAAGAAATTGATCACCTGGATCACGCTCAGCCGTCCTTACCAATTGGCATCGACGCTGAGTGCCAACAACGAGATCGACGATCCAACGATTGGTGAATCCCCAAAATTCTCGCGGTTCTACTTACGTCAAATGAGTGCGGAACAGCTCTACGCGTCGATGGTCACCGCCAGCAACGCGCAGTCCAAAGGCAGCTATGAACAACAGGAAGCCGAACGTCGTCGTTGGTTGTCGCAGTTTGTGGTCGCCTTTGGCAACGACGAAGGAACCGAAACAACCACCTTCAATGGTTCGATTCCGCAAGCGTTGATGTTGTTCAACGGCGATTTGACCAAGAACGCGATCAGTCTCGAAGCCGGCTCGTTCTTGGATCAACTCAGCAAATCCGGTCGTTCCCCCAAAGACCGAGTGACACGATTGTTCCTCAGCGGTCTGGCTCGCCGTCCCACCAAAAACGAAGTGTCGATCGCCAGCAAGTTGATGGTCGCTCGCAAAGGCAACGAGCCTGAAATGCTGCAAGACATGTGGTGGGCGATTCTCAACAGCAACGAATTCATCATGCAGCACTGACGCTGCACCGCACACCGTGAGAACTCGCCCTTCACCGCGAGTTCTCGTTTCCCAAACAACCCCGTGACGGTTTCGCACACCGCACTCGCACCGACCACCTTTTCTTTCCCGGAGTTCACCATGGATCTTTCCACCCCCAACGGCATGACGCGTCGCCACTTCATGAGCCACCTGGCTGGGTCATCCGCTGCGGCTGCCGCGGCATGGACTCTCGGTGGCAACATTGCCGCACAAGCCGATGAAATGCGGCGCAATCGCAAGTCCGCGATTTTGCTGTGGATGGGTGGCGGGCCGCCAACCATTGACATGTGGGACTTGAAACCGGGTGCTCCGACCGGCGGACCTTTCCGCCCGATCTCAACCACCGGCGAAGCTCAGATTTGTGAGCACATGCCGATGATTGCCCAGCAGATGAAACACCTGTCGGTCGTTCGCAGCATGTCGACCCGCGAAGCCGACCACAGCCGCGGCAGTTACTACATGCACACGGGCTACGTTCCCAATCCCAACATCGAGCACCCGAGCTACGGCAGCGTGATCGCTCACGAATTGATTGATCAACGTCCCGAATTGGAGATTCCTCCGTTCGTTTCGGTCGGTGGCGCGGGCGCCGGACCTGGCTTCCTCGGGATGGCTTGGTCGCCATTTTCCGTCACCAGCAACGGTCGCGTTCGCAACCTGAAAATGAACTTGGATGATCAACGGCTGCTGCAACGCATGGCGGCGCTCAATCTGATCGAAAACGGATTCGCCAAACGGACCCGTGACACGCCGGCGGCGGAACACGCCAAGGTGCTGGGCAAAACGTTGGACCTGATGACCAGCGAGCAAATGGAAGCGTTCCGCGTCGAGAAAGAACCCGATGAAGTCAAAGAACGCTACGGCACAGATAACTTCGGCCAAGGATGTCTGCTGGCTCGCCGTTTGGTCGAAGCTGGGGTGCCGTTCATCGAAGTCGACCTGGGCGGCTGGGACATGCACAACAACATTCACGCGACGCTGAAGGACAACAAGCTGCCCAACTTGGACCGAGCCATGAGTGCTCTGGTCGAGGATTTGGCTCAGCGAGAATTGCTGCAGGACACCGTCGTGATGTGGATGGGCGAATTCGGCCGGACACCTCGAATCAACGCCAACGCGGGCCGAGATCACTTTGCTCGGGCGTGGTCCTGCGTCGTCGGCGGAGCAGGAATCAAGGGCGGTTTGGCCGTTGGAGAGACCAATTCCGACGGAACTGCGGTTGAGACGGAACCCTATAGCAGCGAAGATCTGATGACGACGGTCTGCAAAGGCTTGGGAATTTCAACCGAAACCACCTTCACCAGTAACAACGGACGACCGATGAAAATTGCTGGCGGCGGAAAGCTCATTCGTGAATTGGTGGCCTGAGACCCAGGCCAATGGATGCGTGAGTGAACTTTCACCAGGTGAATTGGTTGTCCGCCACCAAGATGGAATTTGGCGGTATTTGCGACTGCTCGGATGTGACGCTGCCACGGCGGACGATTTGACGCAGGAGACGTTTCTGCGTGTACTTCGACGAGACAACTTCGTTCAACATTCAGACGAAGCCACCTCAGAATACTTGCGACGGACGGCCTACAACCTCCTCGTTTCCTATCACCGAAAGTTTGGACGGGTTCACCTTTCTGATTCACCTGAGTTGCTGGACGAGAGTTGGCAACGTTGGGCGGGCAAGGATTTGACAGGGAATGAAACCGTCGAGGCCCTCCGAGAATGCATGGAGAGCCTGACCGAACGTGCTCGTGACGCCTTGGCAATGCGTTTCGTTCACAACACACCTCGCGTGCAAATTGGGGAAAACCTCGGCATCTCCGACCACGGAGCCCGAAACCTGATGCAGCGAGCCAAAGCACAACTACGAGAGTGCGTGGAAGAAAAACTCCGCGCCGTTACCCAATCGTCATGAATATCAATCCCTCCCCCGCCGAACCGCACGAGGATCACCCTCGGAACGACGGCCCTGAATCTCAGGGACCGGATTCGCTGCGTGAGGACGCCATGCTGGACCTGCTCCTGCAGGAAGCTCTCG
>NZ_JBICHO010000070.1:0-19374 GCF_043100905.1 Rhodopirellula sp. JB055
GCGCGGCCGAAAAACGCCGTTTCAAGGAGGAAACGATGCCCGGAGAATCATTCCGATTCGTTCATGCCAGCGACTTTCACCTGGAAACCCCGCTGGGTGACCTCGACCATCTGCCGCCCCAATTGCGGACAGCGATGGCGACTGCTCCACGAGACGCTGCGGCAGCGGTCTTCGAAGCCGCTTTGGCCGAAAACATTGACTTTTTAGTCCTTTCCGGCGATTTGCTGCATCCCGTCGCCGCCGGACCGCACGGCATGTCGCTGTTGCTCGATGGATTCGAAAAACTGCACGCCGCCAACACCGCGGTCTACTGGGCCGCCGGAATCGCGGATGATCCCAAGCAATGGCCCGAAGCGGTTCCGTTGCCGCCCAACGTGACGCTGTTCCCACGAGACCGCGCCGTCGCGATCCCGCACCAACGCGCTGGACGAACGGTTTGCTCCATCGTTGGACGCAGCAGCGAAGGCCGATCGACCTTGCATGTCGCCGGATTCCAAACCGAGACGACGGACGAATTCACTGTCGGTGTCGGGCACGGAATCGCCGATGCCAGTGCCCTGTCAGGAGCTCGGATGGACTACTGGGCTCTCGGCGGACCGCACAATCACACCGAAATCGAGGGCGGTGCACCCGCCGGCGCCGTGGCACCTGGATCGCCTCAAGGTCGCAACAGCGACGAATCCGGGCCTCATGGATACGTTGTCGTCGATGTCGACGCCGAACAAACGACTCGAATTCGACGGGTCGAAACGGACCGTTTTCGTTACTTGAACGTGGCAATCGATTCCGACGAAATTCGCTCCGCAGGCAGTCTGCGCAATCTGCTGGGGCAAAAGATCGGCACGCTGAGCAACGAGCACGGCGGTCGCCACCTGCTGATCTCATGGGAGGTCACACTCGACAACGCGGATGTGTTGCCCAACGTCGGCGACCCAACCGAATTGCTTCGCAATCTGCGTCGCGATCATGGCACGACCAACCCCGCGGCTTGGACGACTCGCTTGACGGTGCGTCCACCACACCATTATCCAAAGTCATGGCAGGACGAAGACACCATCCTTGGTGACTTTTTACGAGCCAGCAAAAAGTTCGCCGGTGCTCGCATTCGCAGCACCGCCACGGCCACCGACGATTCCGCCGGTCCTTCGTCTGGCGACCGTTTGGATCTCATGCCATTCACGGAAGAACATTCGGACCTGTCCAGCACCGCGTCGTCCTTGTTGGGTGACGTTCCCGCCGATCAACGCGAATCGATTCTTGCCGACGCCACTTTGATGGGTGTCGAATTGCTTCGTGGTGGCAAACCCTCTTGGGGACGGAAATCATGAAGATCAAAGACATCCAAATCGACGGTTTTGGCGTCTGGACCGGTTTGTCGGTCGATTCCTTGCCCGAAGGCATGACGCTGTTCTACGGTCCCAACGAAGCCGGCAAAACAACGCTGATGCAGTTCCTTCGAGCGATGCTGTATGGCTTCACCGAAGAACGCCGCCAGAAATACTTGCCGCCCATTCACGGTGGGACTCCCGGGGGTGCCATCCGAGTCACCGGCCCAGGTGGCGGTTACGAAGTCCGCCGGCACAGCCAACTGACCGACACCGATGTGACCGGCCGTTTGACGGTGACCGGTTCGGACGGATTGGCCCAAGGCCAACATCGTCTGGGCATGTTGCTGGGACAAATTGACGAACCAATCTTCACCAACGTTTTCGCGATCGGCATTCGCGAGCTGCAGGAGCTTTCGACGCTGGATGACACGTCCGCAGCAGACGAACTGTACAAACTCAGCAGCGGTTTGGACCGGGTTTCGCTGGTTGATGTGCTGCGCAGTCTTCGCGCCGGACGCAACGAAGTGATCGGCAAACGCGAAGCGGACTCGGACGACAACGAAGCCGCGATCGGCAAACTCGCGTCGATGATGTCCAAACGTGAAAAGCTGCGTGACGAGATCCAACGACTCTCCGGCAGCACGCGACGGTGGAGTGAACTGGCGACTCAGCGACGCACCCAAAGCCAAGAGATCGAAACCCTTCGCGGACGGATGGTCGCCTGGGAACGCGAAGCCCGCTGCGTCGAAATCGCGACCAGCGTTTACGACAAATGGCAAGAACGCGACCAAATCCGTGGCGAAATCGATGCCATCGAAGGCGAAGCCGCCTTGCCCGATGAAGCCCCTGGGCAACTCGTCCAAATCGAAGCGATGATCGAAGAACGTCGCACGAAATTGGAAGAGATCAAAAACAAACGCCGCGGGTTGCGAGACAAGTCCGAACAACTTCCGATCAACAAACGTTTGTTCGACCTGCAAGGCCGAATCGAAGCGGCATCGCAACAGGCCACCTGGATCGAAGCCCTCGAAGAACAAATCGATCGGCTCGACAACCAAATTGAAAAGGCTCGCAACCAAGTCGACGCCGATGCTGATCGATTGGGCATCGAAGAAGACGAGCGTTTGCGATTGGGGGAAGGCGACGACGGTGACCTGCCTGATTTGTCTCGCTCCACTTTGTCGGCCTTGTCCGCGCCGGCCAAGCACGTCAAAGAACAATTGTTCTTGCTGAAACAAGCTCGCGCCGAAGGCAAGACGCACAAGGTCCGCAAAGAAAAACTGCATGACCAATTGCAAGAAGTGCTGCAGCGGGCGCACGCGACGGATTTGCAGCAAGCGATTCGCCGCGAAAACGACAACATTGCCACGCTTCGTCAACGAATCCAACTTGGCCAGCACCTCGAAAAACTGAAACGCCACCACCAAGACCTCGAACGCGAATCGGTGGAACTGACCACTGACGAAGCCGTGCCGATCGATCGTCTGTGGTTGCTGTCGTTGCCATTTATTTTCGGCGGCGGGTTGCTTCTGTACGGCATGTTCAATGTTTTCCAGATCACGACGTTCGTCGCCGAGCCCAATCCTACGCAGGGCATGCTGTGCATCATGTTCGGTTCGATGGCGTTGCTGGTGTACTACCTTTCGAGAGAAAAGGGCCAACGCAACACCGCTCGTGACTTGGACGATTGCGAACGCCAAATCGATTCCGTCAAACGTCAGCTTCGCGAGATCGAAGCCGAACGCGAAGACCTCGATTCCTCGTTGTCGGTCAGTCACGAGTCGTTGGAAGCTCGCCTGCGAGAATCAGAAAGCTTGCTCGCGGAACTCGAAGAATCGATGCCGCTGTATCACGCTCACCAAGCGGCGCATCAGTCTTACCAAGCTGCTTACAAGCGAGCCCAAAAGGCCGCCGAAGGTCTCAAGGTCGCTCGTCGCGAATGGACGGCGACGCTGGATCGCTTGGGACTGTCGACGACGTTGTCACCCAAAAGTGTTCGCGTCCTTGGTGACGGCTACGAAGCTCTGCAAACCAGCATGCGTCGTTTGACCGAACTGAAAGAAGAACGCAATCAACGTCAACGCGAACGTCAATCGCTGGCCAAGCGTATCGAAACGCTTTATCTCGAAGCGATCGACGCCTCGGACGATGCTCTGAGTGCCCTCGAAGGTTCCAACGAACGCGAATCGGTTGTCGATGCAAATGGGTACGAAAACGAGTACGAGGACAGCTACGAATCCAACGAATACGAAGACGTCGAGGAGGACGACTACAGCGAATCCTACGCTCGTTCCCAACGAAAGAATTCCAAGAAGAATCGCAATGACAAACGCAACCGAAATCGAGATCGCCGGGACGACAACCGTTCCAAAGAAATCGAAACAAATCGCAACAAACGCCCGGTGACGATGCGGTCCAATCCTTTGGACCAGCTCAATCACCTGCACGAAGAAGTCGCTCGCCAACAACACTGGGTCAAACAGCGTCGCCAACTGAAAGAACACGACCTGCAGCTAAAAAAACAACAACTCGGTCATTCACGAGCCATTGAACGGGCCGAACAACAACGGCGCGCCCTGTGGGCCAAGTGCGGTGTGGCGACTCCCGAGCAGTTCTACGAAATCGTTGACCGAAAATCGTTGCTGGTCGAATACAACTCGCAGTTCAAATCGCTCGACCAACAGGTCCGCTCGATGATCGGCAACAGCGTCGAATACGACGATGTCGCTCGCGAAATCGAAGGTGCCAAGGCTACTGATTTGGAACGACGTTGGGATTCCTTGACTTCCCGAATGACCGAAACCGAAGCTCGCATCGCGACGCTGCAAACCGCTCAAGGTGAGCTGGCACAAGCGATGAAGCAACTCGGCGACGACGATCGCTTGATGACCGCACGGTTGGAACTCGGGTGCATCGAACGGCAACTTGATCAACTCGCACGTCGCTGGCAAACGCTGTCGATGGCCAGTTGTCTGCTGGAGGATGTCTGCGGCACCGTCGAGAACGAACGCCAACCGGAAACGCTTCGCGAGGCGTCTTCGTTCCTGAATCAATTGACCGATGGCAAGTACGTTCGTATCTGGACTCCGCTGGGATCCAACCAACTCAAAATTGACGACGCCGAAGGCAAATCGTTGCCGCTGGAAGTCCTCAGTCGCGGAACAGGCGAAGCCGTCTTCATCGCATTGCGTTTGTCTCTCGCGGCCGCCTACGCTCGCCGGGGAGTGATGCTTCCGTTGGTGCTCGACGACGTGCTTGTTAACTTCGACGGTGCTCGCGCCGAACACGCCGCTCGCACGCTGAAGACATTCGCGGAACTGGGACATCAAGTCATGATGTTCACCTGTCATGATCACATCGTGGATATCTTCCATCAAATTGGAGTCGAGGTTCGGCAGATGCCCGCTCAGGGAACTCCCGGTCGAGCTCACATCCTGTCACCACCCGTGGAAGAAGTCTACGAAGAAGAATACGAGTACGAGGAAGAAGTCGAAGAAGAACCTGAAATGGAAGTCGAGGAAGTGGCTCCGGAACCGGAGCCCGTTCCCGAGCCAACCCCAATCGTTGTGGAAGTTCCCAAACCGGAACCCGTCGTCGTGGTCGCTCCTCCCGTTGTGCAACCGGCTCCCAAACCGATTGAGTTGGTCGTGGAAGATCGACGTCAGGTCAAACCGAAGTCGAAGTTCCGTTACAAGTTCCAAGACGTGGCCCGCCAGAATCGACGTGTTCGTCGGCCTGAGTTGGTCATTCAGCGTTCCGAACGACGGCCCGAACGACAACCCGAACCCGCGCCAGAAATCGAAGTGGTCGAGGAAGTCGTCTCACCGGATTCAATTGGTTGGGCATGGTTCCAACGCGAACCTGCCGACGGACACATCGATGCTGATGAAGCTGCTGCTGAGTCCGCCCGCAATGAGTGGTTGGAAAAAGAAGACCGTCAAATGCACGCGGTCGTTAGTGAAGCGGAAGCCATTGGCAGCTTGGTTCATGACGAAGCAACCCGGAAAAGTTCCGAGGGCTCGTCAGACAGTTCTTCGTCCTGGTGGACTGGCGAACGAACCAAGTCCTAGTGGTCTGCCACGACTTGCACTGGCGGTAACCGACTCGGGCCCCGAGTCGGGCCCCGGTCGGCAAAAAATCAATCATTCTGTACTTCAGCGAATCGTCCGCCGACAACAAACGCATCTCGCGAGGGGCTGTTGCGGTGCAGCAGCCTCATGCCAATCTCATAGCACTTGGCGTGGTGACGACGCGCCCGGACGACGCGGAGTTGCAACCAGAACGTCGGCAAGATCAGTCGGACTTCTTCCTGCGGGAACAACTCAAATGGGGTCACGATTCCGCATGCGTTTTTCGAAAAGTCCCGCGTGAAGATTCCGACGGGATGAAAAGCCCTCGGGAAACTTGGTAGCGCTTTTTCAAAGTACAGCAAACCGCACGTGCGGACGATGCGACGTTGAGCCTGCCGTTGATCGCAGTAGTTCACGGCTGCCACGCCAGACTCGTGAAAGAAGTCCGACCAAGCCTCCGGAAGTTCGATTTTCCAATCGGTTGCCCTGACTACTTCGGCATAGTGCTTTGGATAATCGAAATCCAACATTCCACCATCTCCGGGTCAAGGGCCTTGCCGCTTTCGCGACGAATCAGGTTACACGCCTCTTCGCGTGACATGGGTGTTCGGTATGGGCGTTGGCTGGTTACCGCTTCATAAATGTCAACGACTGCGCACAAGCGTCCCCAGGGGTGAATCTCGTCGCCAACGCTGCCGACAGGGTATCCACCTCCATCAAGTCGCTCGTGATGTTGGTAGACCATCATGAGCTGACCAAACGTCAGGTCGTCACGAAGAGCCAGTTGGCGGAAACCTTCCCCGGGATGCCTTTTGATGATCTCGAATTCGTCTTCGTCCAGCCGTCCAGGTTTGGTCAGGATCTGATCGGGAATCTCCAGTTTGCCGAGATCGTGCAACAAGCCGCCTGCCACCACCAACTCGACTTCATAGGGTGTCATCCCCAGTTCGTTGGCCAGCATCCCGGCATACAACGCGACATTGGCGCTGTGTGTGAAGGTTGCGTAGTCGTGATTCAACACACGAAACAAATCGCTGGCCGCAAAGTCATCGCGAGAAACCAGACTCGCGGCCAGTCCACCGAGTTCGCTGGCTGCGTTGACCGTTTGATCGTTTTCGTTCGCGACAAAGCTGCCCTGCAATACATCCAAGAGGACTTCGTTGAGCGCGGCCGACCGCTGGGCATTGGTGGCTGATTCGTCCCCGCCGCCTGATGCCAAGTCACGCAGGTATTCCTGGTAACTCGATCGTCCCTCGCGTTCGATGAACAACTTGGTCACGCCTCGTGACTTCAGTTTGTTCAGGTCTTGGGACTTCATCGGGTAGTTCGCACCCCGATACAGTTTGGCTTCGTCTGTGTTTCCGACCCGACAATACAGATCCGCGCCAATCACCGAGGAAGGTGACAGCGTGGAGACACTGATTGCGATAAGATCCGAGACAAGCATTTGAGGTTTGAATTGTCCGCACTTCTGGGGGGCCTCGCTCCGGTAAGACTCGGAGCCATTCAAACGTACAGTGAGGAATGGGGCAGGTGGCGGATCCCGCCAGATTCTTCGGGGTTTCGATGAGCCGCAGATCGAACATCCCGCACAATCGGAAGCAGTGTTTCAACCGGCTGTGCAGAATTTGCACTTGTTGCCGTGCCGATCTGATTCGTTCAGACTGCTGCCATGGCGGCATTGGTGCCGAACACACACGATTCTCGACCACAGAAAAGGTTGGCATGCCAGACTTTTATCAGCACGACTTGATCACGACGATCCACTTTCTCGGGTCGGCAAAATTGGATCACCTGTAATAATTGCTTCGCGAATCAACTTAAAATCACGCGATCGGCCTCGTGTTGCCCGTCACGGCATCGGACATGCGAGCCGAGCCGTTTGATGTGATTGTCCGTGAACTTGCCCAAGCGGACTACATCGCGTCCATTGTCGTCAGTTTGGGGGTGGCTCCAGAACAGAGCGATTACGACGAAACCTGTGCCAAAATTGCCCCTCTAGGCGACCGAGCCAAGGTGCTCTGGACGGATGGTCCGGAGGTTCAAGGCCTCTACAACGAACTGATCGACTCCGGAATTGACGTTTCGGTCCCTGGGAAAGGCCGCAGTGTTTGGACCGCGTTTGGGTTCCTGCTGGATGATCCCAACATCGAAACATTCGTGCTGCACGATTGTGACATCGTCGATTACGAACGCCAATTGCTTTCGCGGTTGTGCCTGCCGATGGTTCACCCAGGGCTCGATTTTGAGTTTTGCAAAGCCTATTACGCCCGCGTCACCGACCGAATGCATGGCCGAGTCGTGCGATTGTTGGTCGCGCCGCTGCTGCGAGCTTTGATGCAGTGCTTCCCCGAAAATCAGTTTGTGCGGTTCTTAGGGAATTTCCGTTACCCGCTTTCCGGCGAATTCTCCCTGACACGAAACCTCGCCCGGACCAACCGAGTCGCCAGCGATTGGGGATTGGAAGTCGGCACGTTGGCGGACGTTTACCGCAACACCTCGCACAAACGCGTTTGCCAAGTCGACCTGGCACGTCTTTACGAGCACAAGCATCAAACGCTCGCGGTCGATCAACCGTCCAGCGGTTTGATCAAAATGGCGCTCGATATCCTGACCACGATCTATCGCACGTTGGCCAGCCAAGGCATTGTGTTTGGTGAGTCGACGTTCGTGACCTTGCGAGCCTCGTTTTTGCGGATCGCTCAAGATTGCATCCGCCAGTACGCTGCTGATGCACGAGTCAATTCGCTCGCCTACGACCGTCACTCCGAAGAAATGGCGATCGAAGCGTTCGCTCAATGCGTCACGCAAGCCGGAGAAATTTTCGCGTCAGATCCGAGCGGCAACCCATCGATTCCCAACTGGACACGCGTACGGGCGGCGTTCCCTGACTTCACCTCGCGACTACGCGAAACGGTGAAGTAGGCCACATTCAGTTGCGAAGCAGGTCGGCAGCAACGATCGACCACCACCATGGGAGCCGTTTGGTCGTTCGCCTCGGTTGTGCGTGAAAACCGTGGCGAACGCCAACGGCTCACATACTCGATAATCCCTGCGTGCCTGCTTAGGGATTCCAATTGGTGGAAATTGTCGATCCGCGTGACGCGAATGCTTGGACCATCCTTGCTCCGTGCCGGATGCTGTCACTCGTCGCTGGTCATCGCGAGCGCGTCCAAAGCCAGCAGGCGGTAACGGACTCGGTCGCTCGGTGTCAGTGTTGGCAGGTGAGCGCGACGACGACTGTCCAACAAAATCTCGTACAGGCCCGCTGCTGATCGCGGGCGCGGCATGGAACGGATCACGCCCGCCTGCAGCGACTCGTCCGCCCAACGGGTTTGACCAATCAACTGCAAGTCCAATTCACGTCGCTTGGTCCAGTCGCGATCCACCGTCCCATGAATGAGGTTGGTTTCGATCTCGATGTCCAGCGAATCGATCCCGCCGCGAACACCGAATTGGTCCGGCAAATTGGCATCGAACTCTTTCTGAGCTTCCGTGCGTTGATCGATTTCTTCTTCGATCACTTCCGGTGTCTCAATCATCGGTGCCGGAGAATAGATCAGCAGCGGAACATCGCGTCCCACTCGCATTCGCCGGACCACATCAATCATCTCAATCGCCGACGCGTCTCGCGGTTGTTCTTTCGAAACGATCAACCGAACGTCGTCACCCAACGACAGCAATCGTTCCAGCGACGCGACGGACGAAACCGTCTTGGGCTGAAAACCCGCGCCTGCCATGATTCGCTGCCAAGACGAAATGATCTCCGGGCGATTCTCCAAGACAATCGCGACGCCTTTGTCGCCCAGTGTCGCCATTTGATGCCAGCGATCTTCAACGCGTGACATCCCCGCGAAGGTCAGTTCCGGATCCACGGCCAGCAATCGAGCGATTGCGGCGGCGGCTTCGTACCGCACGGTGGCATTGGAGTGATCCACCGTTTCAACCAACTCGCTCACCTTGGCACCTCGTCGCAACAACGTCTCGGCCAATCCACGGCTGAGATCGCCGTCGATCAACCGCAACACGCCGACCGCAGCAGGATCGTTTTCTGTCTCCACACTGTTCGCCAGCACGGGCATTGCCCAGGCGGCCAAGACCTCTTCAGCGGATGCCTTGCCGAAGAAAGTCCGGAAGAAGTCATCGCGATTTTTCGCGTCTCCCCAATCGGGATCGTTGGCAACGCGATACGCCAATTGGGCTGTCAATTGTTGAACCACACTGTTGTGTTCTGTGTCACCGACTCGGCTCAGTCGCGATGCCGCGTCCGCTGCATCTCGAAACGCGACCACCCACGTCGCGGCTTGGGTGGGAACCACACCGTCACGCTTGGCATTGATCGCCCAAACCGAGACATTGCCGAAATCATGTTGGCTGGCAACCGCGTTGTTCATCGCGTCTTCGAGCGCCAACCGCATGATTTGCAGAGCCGGCTCACGCGTCGCAAGATCCACATCCGCGGCCGCTTCCAAACGTTGTGTCAACAGATCGACTTGGGCCTCATCTGATCCCAACATCGCCAGGGCATCAAACGCCTTCGATCGAGTGGAATCCGCCCCGTATAGCGCCACTCGGCGGAGCCCAGCGATGCCAGCTTTTCGATCAATCTTCAGCAGCACTCGCAAGTCTTCCCGTCGCTGTTCCGGGGCGCTGGTTCGGACAATGTCGTCAATCAACGCCGCCGATGCGTATTCGCCCGCTCGAAACAAAGTCCGGTAGGCCGCGCTTTTGTCATCAGGGTTGGAGGACGTCAGCTTTTTGATCGCGGCCTGCAACCGACTCGGCTCGCGAAGTGCTTTGGCGCGGGCGTCGAAGATTCCATCCAGTGCCTGCTTGGCTTCGTCGGAAACATCGGTCGCGGAAGTGATTCGAAGCCGTTGATCCGATCCAATCTGAGAAGCGATTTTCGCGGCTCGGTCTGCTGCCGGAGCGTTGCTGGCGAGCGGTTGCAGTAACTCGTCCACGGCCGACCAAGCCCGGATTTTCGCGAGCGCGTTCAGGCTGCGTCCGAGTGCTTCGGGGCCGCCGCTGGCTTTCAACTTCAATTGCTCGACCAACGGATCAGGTGGCAGAGCAATGGACGCTTCGTCTTCCGCCGCCTCTTGAGCGAAAGTGTGGGGCGATCCCAGGGTGACGAAAACCCAGCCAGCGGCAAAAACGGCGACGAGGAAGCGAGCGAAAAAGCGGTCAGCCATCCGGAAATTCCGAGGGTTGGCGAAGATGACGAATGAGAAGCGTCCCCATTCTAATCCGGCGCACCGCGGATTCACCTTTCTTCGGACCAGCTTTCTCCCGGGGCAGTAACGCCCTCCCTGTGGGCATTTCCAGCCGCCTTCAATGGTCCGGTTGTTCCGATTGACGTAGTTCTTCCAGCCTTGCATGGGCCTCGTCTGCCCAAGGGCTGCCCGGCGAAAGTTGCAGGAACCGCCGCCAATGATGCTCTGCCTCGACGCTGCGGTGCAGGTCCTCGAGAATTCGGGCCAAGTTGTAATGCACATCGGGATAGTCGTCGTGCAGAGCCAACGCGCCTCGATACGCCGCGACGGCCAATTCCAATTGCCCGGTTTCTGCCAGCACGCCAGCCAGACTCGATCGGGCTTCCACAAAATCGGGGTCCACTTCGAGCGCTGCGTAATAGCGTTCCCGAGCCGCGATGGTTTCTCCGGTTCGGTACAACAACTCTCCAATCTGAAAGTGAATGTCTGATCGGACGCCATCTCGAGCCAACACGGCGTGGTAGCAATCAATCGCCGTTTCGAGATCCCCGGCGTCCTCCGCTTGGTAGGCGGAAAGCAACAGGTCATCTTCTTCATCCACCAGCTCACCAGCGGGTGGGAATTGCATCGAATCATGACTCGATGCCGATTGGATGGGGCTGCCGCTGATCCCTGTCGGCGGAAAGGAGGTTGGTGACTCCACGGGGTTCGCTAACGGATCGTGGAATCCATCGTCTGCGGGTTCACCCGGTCGCGAAAATGGCAGGATGGGAGTGTCCAGGTGAGTTTCGGCTGCGGACTCGTTTCCTGTTTCCAATGCATCGAAGTCAAACCGCAGTTGGCCTCCCGGTTCGATCAGCCCCTCGCCCTGTCGCAGCAAAACGTGCTTGCCTTCGACCAAGATCGACAACTGGTCCAGCGGACGGCGCAAGTTGGGAACCACTTCGACCCACTGCATGATCCGCCGTTCAATTGCCTCGGGGCTGGCACCCGATGCCACCCAAGCTGCCAGACGCCTGGCCGTCGCGACTTCTTGAAAGTCAAAGTACGGCAGCTTGTGCAGCGTCCGCACCGGGCGAATCACTCCACGACGATGCCAACGTCGAATGACACGCACGGAAACCCCCAACAAATGAGCCAGCATGGCTGGGGTGTGAAGTTTGCGAATGGATTGCTCCGCGTCGACCAGGCCCAATTGCTGCCACAAAACGGTCTCGTGCAAGATCTCGACATCCGCGTCGTCGCCTCGCCGCTCCGTCGCTCGTTCGATCAACTCGGCTTCGGCCAGCGGTGATTCCTCGGCACCAATCACGATGCAGTCCACCGATGACGCTTCGCTTTCGACCACCACCGCGCCATACGAACGCAGCAAGTTCGAGGCTTCGCGGCGATTCATTCCTCCCAATCGCCCAACAATCGCCATCCTTCGCCCCAGCAAAGCGTCGCTGGGCGGCGGTTCCTCATGCAGCGTTTCGTGGTCGAAGCCGGCGGTGTCATCCAGGTCTGAATGGGCACTCTCCAACTCGGACTCCAGCGTGTGAGGCCAGTCGTTGTTCCGCGATTCGATGTCGTCGTTGGATGGCATGATGCTGACAAGATATCCGATCAGCATCCGCCGACCACTCCGGATGTCGGTCGCCAGCCAGATTGTCTCCCGATGCATCCGATGGAGGTGTCTGCGGTCTCGGTTGGCAGCAACGCAGCGGATGAATCGCGTGTGTGTGACTTGACGAATGCACCGGTTGCCTCGTTCTTTCCGGTTCTACGACGCGGCAGAAAACAGGGCGACTTTACCGACCAGCGAACCGATACCGACGAAGGGTGTTCTTTTCACGACACGCAATCTCCTCCCAACTCCTTCGCAGGTTCTTTCGTCATGCTTGTCACTCGCTTGGGCAAAATCACGGTGCTCGCCGTCGCCGCGGGAGGCCCCTACGTCGCATCAGAAACCGACTGGGGGCGTAGTGCCGCGGGCTCCGTCACCAATGTGTTTCGTGGCGAAGGCATCTCCACCACGGGCTGGGGATCTGGCGAAGCACCGGTGGGCGGCGTGACCAATTCGCCCGATTCAGACCGCTACCCGGTTCACTCGCACCACCAAGTCGAAACCCTTCGAGGTGTCGCTTCCAAACGTTATCGCTACGAACCCGAAATCGCAAAGAAACTTGGCGCGATCCCGGGCTCGGACGAAACACCATCCCTCGCGGGAAACAACGTCGCTGACCTGCGAGAGGTGTTGCGTTTCGATTTGACCACCCACGCGGTGCTGAACCGATTTTCGCGAGTCTCGACTGTGCTGGCGGATCTGCAACTCGAAGGACTGCGAGTGCCGATCGTCACGGGCACACTCGCCACCGACTTGGCGGGCACGCTGACGTACTACTTCGATCGCTCCGGTGCCATTCAACGCATTTCGTTGCACGGTTTCACCGGTGACCCATCGCGTTTGGTGACGACCCTCCAGTCCCATTACGGACTTTCGCGAGAACCAGCCCTGGAAGCCGGCGTGTTCACCAAACGCTGGAACGGTGCCCCCGTTCACTTCCTGCGGCTGACGCATGCCCCTGTGGTCTTCAGTGACGCGGTGCACCAAAAATACACGGTGTTCTTGGAACTGAACCAACCCAACCTGGCTTACGGCATCAGCGAAGAAGCCAAACGAATCGTGGTCACGGACCAGTGGACAGGTCGTTGGTAACGGCACCGTCGCTGGTCAGTGTTTGCAATCCCGTGTTCATGTCGAGGCGAGGCCGATAACCCAACCGCTCTTTCGCGGCGGTGATGTCAAACGAGTGATCTTTCGCGAGCTGCGAGGCGACAAACCGTGTCATCGGCGGCTCGCTGGTTCGGCCGGTCAATCGATACACCGTTTCCAACACCGCACCGATCCGGTAAGCGGCCGCGAAGGAGATGGATTTGGCCGGCGGATCGACCCCGTGAACCCGGCATAATTTCGCGATCCAGTCCCAGCAATTCACGGGTTCGTCCTGCGTGATGAAGTACGCTCGTCCCGCCGCTTCATCGGGACGCGTTTGCAGCGCATCGATCGCGTCCAAGTGAGCCGCGGCGGCATTGATGACGTGAACCGTGTCGATCTCGTTGGTGCCATCTCCAATGATTCGCAACCGTCCGCTACGAGCACGCTGCAACACGCGAGGAATCAAATGCGGGTCGTCTGGCCCCCAAATCAAATGCGGCCGCAACGCAACCGTTCGCAACCCGCCCGGTTGATCCGCCGCCAAAATTTCGCGTTCTGCCATCGACTTTGTGTGAGGGTAGTGGCACATCCAAGTCTCTGGATACGGCTCTGACTCATCCACGTCACGCTGGTCCTGGCCATCAAACGTGACACTGGGACTGCTCGTGTAAACCAGTTGCGAAACACGAGCTTCTTGGCAGGCTCGCAAAACGTTTTGAGAGGCCACCACGTTGTTGTCAAAGTAGTGCTGCCACGTACCCCAAACGCCAGCGACCGCCGCGGTATGAATCACCACATCCGCATCTGAAATCACTCGGTTCAAGTAACCTTGGTCCAGCAAATCGCCGCGATGGTGCGTCATCCCTGCCCGAACCAAATCCGGCGTTTCGCGACGCGACAGCCCAACGATTTCCCAGTCACGTTGCAGCAGTTGACGAACGATTTCGCCGCCCAGAAATCCACTGCAGCCGGTGACGATCACCCGCATCAGGCCGGCTCCAACGTGGTGGATGAATCTGAAATGGACTGGTCGTCTGATTCGGAGGTGCTGCCATCCTGAACGGATGGTTCGTTGGGATCACGCACCGGATCCACGCTCGCTGGGAATTTCATGAACACGCGGACCAAGATCGCAATCGCGATCGCCAGCAACATGGAACCAAACACAAACGGAGCCCCGGGAAATTCAAACGGTGCCTTCTCGGATGTGAAGTATCCCAGCAAACCGCTGGTGAACAACAATGGTGCTGGGATGTTGGTCAAACTGATCAACGATGTCAGTGCGCCTTGCACCTTGCCCTGTTCTTCCGGATTGACTCGCCCCGCCACCAAGCTTTGAATCGCAGGTCCGGCCAGCCCGGCCAGTGAACCGAACACCACGATGCACGGGATCATCCAACCCTGAGTCGCCAGTCCGTAACCCAGAAACGCCAAGCACGAAACGCAGGTTCCCAGTACTGCTGTTCGGCGTTCTCCTAATCGTTTGATCATCGGACGAACCAAGCCACCTTGGACGATCGCTGCCATCAACCCGACCAAGGCCAATGTCAAACCGTTGGTGACCTCGTTCCATCCAAATCGATATCCCATCGACAGCACCCAAACGTTTTCCAAGCCACGCTGTGCCAACGAAGAAAACATGAACGCGACCGCCAACCCGGCGATCATGGGATAATTCCGAAGTCGCGAAACGGTCCCCAAAGGGTTCATCGCGGCCAGTGAAATCGAACCCCGTTTCTCAGGGGGCAACGATTCTGGCAACACAAAGAAACCGTACAACCAATTGACCAACGACAATCCAGCGGCCACGAAAAACGGCAGCCGGATGTGCACGCCACCAAGCACACCACCGAGAGCCGGGCCGATGATGAATCCCAATCCAAACATCATTCCGACCAACCCAAAGTTGCGTGCTCGTGTTTCTTGTGTGGAAACATCGGCGATGTAAGCGTTCGCGGTGGAGAAACTCGCTCCCATCACTCCAGCGACGATCCGCCCAACGAACAGCCAGCCAACGGTCGGCGCGAGCCCCGTGACGATGAAGTCCACGCCCAATCCAAACAGGGACGCCAAAATCACCGGACGGCGTCCGAACCGGTCGGACAATGCCCCCAGGACAGGAGCAAAAAAGAACTGCATCAAAGAATACGTCGCACCGATCACGCCCACGTAAAAACTGGCTCGCGAGGTGTCACCGCCAACAAACTCTTTGATCAATTCAGGCAACACCGGAATGATGATTCCGATCGCCAAAATGTCGATCAACAGCGTCAACAGGATGAAAGCCATCGCCGCCGGACGTCGCTGGTGCGGAGGCGTGATCAAGGCATTCTGGGGGGCAAGAGTTTGGTGAGGCGTCAGAGAAGTGGCCCCACACCTTACGATCCACTCCGCTCGGCGTCGAGATGGGCGATTCCGCCGGTTTCTGGTTTCGGTCCTGGTACCGCCCCAGCCCTCCAGAGTGCCGACCGCAGGGCTCAAAAAAAGCCCCTGATTTCAATCGTTTGCCAACCCGCGCCCGGCTTTCGACTGCTCAACCGGCGGTTTAAACTGTGCGGTTGGTCCATCGTTGGCGTGTTGGAAACACGCTCAACACAAGAGCTTCTCAGTGATGATCTGTACTCATCGCACTTCTTGTGTTGCCAAACGGATTTTGCTCCTTCTGAAGGTTCTCTCGGATGCCCCAAGGCTTCTACACCCAGTGCGTCGTTGTTTTGCTGCGCGAACGCGTGTCGATGCGTAAAATTGCTGCCGCAATCGATGAATACGAACCGTCGGATCCCCTGCCCGCCACGGCGGACTGGGCGATCGCGGGACCGTCCTTGATCATGGACATGGATGAAGAAACGCCCGGTCACTTGGCAATCGACCTGGTCGACCAACCGTGGCCCGACGACATGCAAATCGATGACGCGGATTCGCACGTTCGCCAAGCCTGGTCCAATGGTTCGTTTGGCCCCAACACCTTTCCAGGATCACTGCGACGCGCCCTCGAGCAATTGTGGGTTTGGGACGAAGGCAAAGAGGACGTCCCCCAACACACCGCGTTCTTGCGAATCCGCAGCAGCTACATCCTCAAAGCCGAACAAGACGACGCACCGCTGACACCTGAAGAATACGAACCGTTCGATGAACTCGCCCTGGTTACCGAAGTCGCCGCGGCTCTGACGGAACTGCCCCAGGCCATCGCCTACTTCAACCCCGCCGGCGAAACGATCCGCAACCTGGATGGCATGAACCAAGTCATCCAGGAATCCGAGGACAACGACTTCCCACCCTTGGATCTCTGGGCCAACGTCCGGCTCTACAGCCTCGAGGATGGATTCGCGGCGATGGACACCGTCGGTAACAATCAACTGGATCTACCTGACATCGAAGCGTTTTTCTTTGCCGAAGCCTATGACTTCAACGACATCGATGAACTGCTTCGCCTGATCACTTGTCACCTGATCGAAAGCGAAGAAACGTTCGAAGACGGCGACACCGTCCAAAGTCCCAGCGGAGTCACCTGGGTGATGCATCAATGTTCAGACTGCATTTCTGATCCGCCGCGGTCGGTGCTGCGATTCCTACCGCAAGACGACCATCCTCTGCCAGAACAGTATCAACCAGCAGCAGAGTAACCGTCGGGCAAGTCAATCACTCGCCAATGCAGTACAGGTACTCTTGGCGTTTGTCGCCTTCTTGCACCCCAACACGCAGGTAGATTCGATCGCCACTGATGGCCGGGGTGGACATCACGGAATCCCCCAGTTGATTTTTCGCGATCAACTCAAACGATTCGCTGTTGGCTGCAAAGATGAAGCACGCTCCTTCTTCGTTGACGGCGTAGATGCGGTCGTTGACCAGCACCGGCGATGCGGTGAAGTCACCGCCCAGGCGAGACTTCCACTTCGTCTCGCCGGTTTCGCAGTCAACGCACATCGCTACGCCGGCATCCAGCGTCATGAATAGATTCCCGTCTTGGTGCAACATGGAAGGCACGTAAACCCGTGTGCCAACTTCCCAAGCGATCTCGCCCGAACCATCTGCCACCACAGCCGAGACATGGTTCTGCGGGTATCCACCTGATGTAAAAATGTGCTTGCCGTCGGTCACGGTGGTCGTCACGCATTCGGTCGTCGCCCCCTCAATTTCCCAGTTCACCTTTCCCGTGTTCGGGTCCAAGCTGGTGACCAAATCACATCCCGTTAGAAACAACTGATCTTTCCCGGCCACGGACAACACCACTGGGGAAGGGTAGTTCGGTTCTTCCGGACGCAGGTGACGCCAAACCACGTTTCCTGTGACCCGGTCCATCGCCACCACTTGCCCTCCGGCCTTGTTGTCCGCCGACGCGATCACAAGGTCGTCATAAACCGTCGGTGAAGAACCATATCCCTGGTGAATCTGGTACTGACACAGCTTTTGTTGCCACAGCAGTTCGCCTTCCAAGCTCACTGCCGACGTGTAGACGGCTTTGTTCGAATAGAAATTGACAAACACTCGCTCGCCGTCCGTTGCGGGAGTGCAGGATGCCCAGGAAGCTTTTGTGTTGGGTTCGCGTTGATCAACGGTGTCGAACTCGCCTTCATACACCACGGTTTCCCAAACCTGTTCCCCTGAATCGCGGTTCAGGCACACCAGCAATTGCGAGTTCCGAGCCTTGTCGGCGACTTGCAGGTAAACCCGGTCGCCCAGCAGAATCGGTGAACCATGACCACGATCGGGAAGCGGAGTCTTCCAGATGATATTCCGTGTGCCCTCGTCCGAATCACTCCACTTCGTTGGCGGATCTTGGTCGGCGACTGCGTGTCCCTGACGACCTGGACCACGCCACCATGGCCAGTCCGTTTCTGAGAAACTGGGTGTCTCTGCCCAAGAGAGTTCACACGCCATCAGGAAGCAGACGAATCACGTCAAAACCATCTTTTTCATTGCATCACCGTCCCGTATCACTGTGTTGACCATCATCGCGAAAGAACCTGCCCGATTCGAAAGTGAGTGAGTCGAAAAACTCTCCTGCTGGCGCAGCGAGCCAGTATATCAACCCACCACTTTGGCTGGGGCAACGGAGTGCTCCGCGAAAAGACGATCGGAATGAATCGAAGGAACGTCCAGCGAGGTCGCTTCTTCTTTGTTGGCGCCGGGGTCGAAATGCTCGCAGTCGAAACACAACGCGTGGCCCATCCAACGGCCTCGGAACGAGCCCCCAGTCCAAGATCGCCCTAATTGACCCCCGTCCCCTTTTCGAAAGGGGACGGGGGTCGTTTAACCAAGGCACTGCACCGGAGTGCTGCGGTAGCATTCTTGCTGCCGCAGCAACGGGCGTTGCTTCAGGGCAACTGTTCGTACTTGCGGTACAACTGCTTGTGCTTGTTTCCCAGATCGACCTGGCGACCTTGCACATAAGCGTCGACGACACGCGTTCCCGATTCGAAGACATCGCCGTCGGCAATGATCAATGTTGCATGATGCTTCGCTGCCAAGGTTCCGACTTGATCTGCCACGCCGAGGATTTCCGCTGGGGATTGCGTGATCGCCCGAACGGCTTCTTCTCGTGGCAAACCATGCGCGACCGCAACACCGGCTTGATACGCCAGGTTACGAAGGTTCGACGCACCACCGGGATAGCCAGCGCCTTCGCCGGCGATCGCGAATCGCACCCCGGATTCACGAAGTTGTGCGGGCAAGGAATACAACGCATCCACCGGATCGGAACGTCGACGTGGCAAACGGTACGTGGCGATCAAGATCACAGGGATGTCATGAGCGGTCAAACGATCGACGCAGTGCATCGCATCCGCCCCGCCACACAAAACCATCGGAATTCGACGTGAGGTGAAGAACGAAATCGCCGACTCGATCGCGCCCAAACGATCCGCTTGAACGAATACGGGACGCTCACCACGGATCACTGGCAGCAAGCTTTCCAAACGCAAATCGGATGGACCGCTATCGTCCGCTTCCATCGCTTCGCCATACCGGCGGGCTCGTTCGAACAGATCATCCAGTTCTTGGATCTGTGCGTCGTATCGTTTGGCTTTCTCTTTGGAATCACCACCGCGAGGCATCACGGATTC
>NZ_JBICHO010000071.1:0-2567 GCF_043100905.1 Rhodopirellula sp. JB055
AGGTGATCACCTGGCACCCAGCCGATGCTTTGGAACAAAGCGAGGCGCCCAACCACCCCCGCAAGACCCAACGACGTCCATCCAATCACCCAGCCAGGTACAACCTGGCCTACAACGCCCCCGTCACAACCCGCCGCGTTAGCAAGGCCGCCACAACGTAGCCGGATTCACCAGAATTCGGACCTCTCCACCATCTCGTACCTCCGAATTCTTGGCGAATCCGGCTACCAAACCACTACCCGGTCAGCGAGGAACCACGTGACATTGCAACGAACATGTGGGTCCCTCGCTCACGCATCGGGTTGTGAAATCG
Source organism: Rhodopirellula sp. JB055 (assembly GCF_043100905.1). Lineage (NCBI taxonomy): Bacteria > Pseudomonadati > Planctomycetota > Planctomycetia > Pirellulales > Pirellulaceae > Rhodopirellula > Rhodopirellula sp. JB055. Next base: position 314 of record NZ_JBICHO010000071.1, read on the forward strand.
AGTAAATCATAACCCGACGCGTCAGCGAGGGACCACTTCAACGTAGGCCAGGTTATCACCTGGCACCCAGCCGATGCTTTGGAACAAAGCGAGGCGTCCAACCACACCCGCAAGACCCAGCGACGTCCGTCCAATCACCCGCCAGGTACAACCTGGCCTACAACGCCCCCGTCACAACCCGCCGCGTTAGCAAGGCCGCCTCAGCCGTAGCCGGATTCGCCAAGAATTCGGATCCCACCACGTCAACACCTCTGAATTCTGCCGAATCCAGCCACCGACGCTGCGTGAGCTGGCGACTCACCGCTTCGGAATATTCGACGTCGAAAATGCGTCGGGCAGCAAATCCGATAGACGACGCATCTGCTGCTCGCCATCGATCACGTCGATGGTGTAAACAAACAGGTCCGACCCGAATTCAGCCAGCACTTGCCGGCAAGCACCGCACGGCATCGCGCCGCCGATGCTGGCGATTGCCACGGCATGGAACATTCGATAACCGCCCGCCACGGCGGTGCACACCGCCGTTCGCTCCGCACATTGCGTCAATGAATAACTGGCGTTCTCCACGTTGCAACCTTCCACGACGCGTCCGTCGTGGGTCAACAACGCGGCGCCAACGTAGAAGTGACTGTGTGGTGCATACGCGTGGTCGCGAGCCGAGATGGCAGCTTGAACGAGACGCTGAACATCTTCGTCGCTGGGTGGATCGATCTCGGACGCTTGGCTGTGAACATCGGTCATGGCAGGATAGAGAGACAAGGAAGTAGACTCACCAAAGAGAGGAGCAGATTCCGCCATCAAGTCCCGATAGAGTACCTCGTCTCATCCATGAAGCAATGCGGCAACACGTATTCGGAGCACCTCCGCCGCAATTGGCTTCGACATTTGCGGCACGAACTCTCTATTTTACCAAAACGCGTCCGCTGCCGAGGTTTCTCAGCCAGTTCGAAATGGATTCGGGCGCGGTAACATGTCAGATCCCCCTTCACACTCTCAACTGGTTCCAAGCGTTCCTGCAATGTTGTTGAAAATTGACTCCCCCCGCACAGCGACCCAGCACGTGACGAATCGACCATCTTATCGCCCCCCCTCTCTCGCCTGGCTCATCCTCCTTGCCATCGCTGCATTGAACTTTGGCCAGCCCGATGCCAGCCTGCCCGCGGTGAACGCTGACGAATCTGCACAAGTCAGCGCCCGATCCCTTTCGCGAGCCTTCCGCGACGCGGCGCGTGAAGCAAGCCCATCCGTCGTGACCGTGTTCTCTTACGGACAGAATCAGACGCTCTCTGGCGAAAACACTGAAGAGGCCGAACCCGAAACAGACGAGGAATCCCCCGACGAACCCGTCGGCCCCACTCCACCTCAGCAATCCGAAGACGGCGAGTTCGAACTCAGCGGGCTGGGATCCGGCGTGATCATCAATCCTTTCCCGGATGCCGACAAGAATGCCAACGAAGACAAAACAACGTACTGGGTGATGACCAACAATCACGTGATCGCAAATGCCAAGAAGGTGGTGGTTCAACTGCCAAACGAAACCGAACTGGTCGCGGAGAACGTTCACGGTGATCCGTCCAGCGACATCGCGGTGCTGCAAGTCGCCTCCGCCGACGCTTTGAAGGTCGCTGCATACGGCGATTCCAACACCCTGGACATCGGCGACTGGGTGCTCGCCATCGGCAGCCCATTCAAACTGGAAGCCACCGTCAGTGCGGGGATCATCAGCGCGAAGAACCGCAGGCTCGATCGCATCCGTCGCAGTCGGCTGCTGCAAACCGACGCGGCGATCAATCCAGGCAACTCCGGCGGCCCCTTGGTCGACCTGGATGGCAACGTGATCGCGATCAACACGGCCATCGCAACTCGCAACGGAAGCTACCAAGGCATCGGGTTTGCCGTGCCAATCGATCAAGCCAAATGGATCGCTCGCGAATTGGCACGGTTCGGAACCGTCCGTCGATCGACCATGGGAATCACCACGGTCGAACTGAACGCGAAAATGGCCAATATGTTCAAACTACCGGAGGGATTGGGTGTGCTCGTCTATGAAATCATTCGCGACAGTTCCGCCGATCGAGCTGGTCTTAAAAAGTTGGATGTGATCACGGAGTTCGGTGGCCAACCCTTTCGCAAACCAATCGATCTTCGTGACGCGATTGAGCGACAACCGGTTGGCTCCACCCAATCCGTGAAGGTGATTCGCAAAGGCGAAGAAATCGAACTCGAAGCCGTCTTGGCTCCCGTCGACGACCCG